>JADFNO010000166.1 GCA_022563315.1 Planctomycetota bacterium
CCGCGGCTCGAAACTTTCCGTCCAAACGATCCCTGGCGGGTATAGTCATCAGCGAACATACGAGGCGCTGGCGAGCGGCTGCCTCGTGTTGGGGCGATTCATACCGCCCGACTTTTCTCATCGAAGCTTGGAGGAATATCGACAGCGCCGCCCGCCGGCCGAGACTGCTTTCGCCACCGTGCGCACCTTCCCCTCGCTGGACCGCGTGGTCTTTCGTGACGCGGAGGAACTGGCCACGCTGGCCGAAACGCTCCTGGACGACGACGACCTCCGCTGTGAACTGCAAGCTGAGTTTGCCGCGATCGTTCGACGTGATCTGACCTACACGCGCGTGCTGCAAGAGGTGCTCGAACGAATCCGCGTCGCGCTGGCGGCCAATACCACGGCCGGGGATGACGTATAGCGTTCGCTGCTATAGTCTGCTCCAAGTAGTATCCAGTTCAGGTATGTTGATCCCGCGTCTCACCGGCGTCGAAAACGATCGGACGGCGCTACGCATACTCGCTCCTCTTCCGCAACGATATTCCGATCAATCACTTTTGCATGGAAGAATTCGACATCTCAGCAATCACGATCGACAGTGTCGCGGAGCTCTGCCCCGGCGTTGATCCATCGATCGACGTTATCTGCCGAGGAATTCTCTTTGACGAACCATTTGAGAATCCCGAAACGCGACGATACGATCCGATGCCCGTCGCCACTGAACTGAGTCATCAACTGTAATCTTCGCGTGGCATTGGCGAGGAGCACGTATGCCTTGTCCGTTCGCTTCCTCAAATAGCTACATCGCGACTGTGTCGTCATCGAATTGCAACCGAGGCACCGACCCAGTAAGATATGGCGAAGAAGAGGCGCAACATGGAAGAATACCTCAAACGCAATAGTGAATGCTGGCAGGCGGGCTACGACGCGGAAAACGTCGAGAGCTTCGTGTTTCGTCCCTACGGACGCATATTCAAGACTGAATTCGGCCTCACAGGCTCAAACCACGAGAGGCTGCTCGATTTTGGTTGTGGTCAGGGTGCAGCGCTGCGCTTCTTCCGATCCAAGGGCTTCGACGTCTATGGCGTAGATATCAGCGAGACGGATATAGCTCGATGTCAGGAAACGATGTCCGACATTCCAGATCACTTCGCGGTGATCGCAGCGGCACCGTCTGAAGAAGATGTATTCTTCGGCGGGGAGTACGACTTGATCATCGCTGTCCAGGCTCTTTATTACTACTCGGACTCCGATTTGCAGCGCCGTTTGGTTTCCTTGCACAACCAGATGAAACCCGGCGCGATCTTGTACGCCACTATGATGGGCCCGGGCCATTACAAGTACGAACACTCTCAACCGTACAAGGACGGGCTTCGAAAAGTAGAGTTCAGCCTCCCTCGCCTTCAGGCCAGCGACCACTACGTCAACTTCACTCACTCCGAAGATGAGTTGATCGACAGATTCAGTATGTTCGAGAAAGTGCATGTCGGCTTCTATGATGCCAAGTATCGCGAGGACGAAGGCGCTAGTTTTCACTACACGTTTGTTGGGCGAGCGAAGAAGTGAGGCCGGTAGAGCTAATCGACTCTCCGTTGCGATCGATGGTAGCTACGACGGCGACTTGAGCTTCGGCCTGCTCCAATTGGACCGCGACTGCAAGTTACTCGACCAACGCCGATTTCGATGGTCCAACATCGGACGCGAAGACGATATCCGCTATGTCACCGGCTTCGATATTGTCGCCAACTGCGAATTGTGACGGCGAGAAGATGTCGAGAAGAAAGGCGTGAGGCTTGGGGCTTGAGGCGTAGTAGCCGAGGGTGGTAACCCGCGGAGAAGGACCGGGGATGTGGCACATCACGGCGGATCTGCGACACGGCGGGTCGCCTTCAGTGAGCGCCGCAGCGGTGCAGCCGGCGGTGATGCCCAGGTGGGGATTCACCGGCTGACCCTGTGATCGCGAGGGGCGGTCAGGCTCGCTGGGGGCTCCAGGCATGCAAAAACCAGACAAGAATTGGCAAAAGGGAGCTTGTGCTTATGACCCTGGAGGCTATATTATGATATATTGATCCGGTTATCGCGTAGGAGGGCGGACCGCCCAAGGCGCCGGTGGACCGATCAACCATCGGTCCGGCGTCTTCAACGAGCGGGGGAAGGCCGGGCTTGTGCAGTCGCGACGCGAGTGAACGAGCCCGGATCAGGAGCAGGCGGACAATGTCCAGCGGAAATCAACTCAACAACATCGTGTCCGAGACCGGAGCTCGAGTGAACGCCGCGGCTGAATGGCGATCTCGCCTGGCCGCGATCACCGGAGGTCTGCTGCTGTTTCTCTCGATCAGCGGCCTGGTGATTTACCTCGTACCGTTCAACGCGTTCAGCCAATTCAACGTCCTTGTACACACAGTGGTCGGCCTGGCGATGCTGGTTCCGGTCACGTGGTACGTGATCAGGCACTGGCGCGTGCGCCGCAGGGGCAAACTCAGTCACTATCAACTGTTGGGGTACATATCCGCGGCGATGATCCTCGCCTGTGTCGTCAGCGGGTTCGTCGTAACGTGGCAGGGCCTGATCGGCCCGCGAATGAGCTACACCTGGGACCTTGTTCACTTGATCACCGGCCTCGCCATGGGGGCGTTCATCATCGTGCATCTCGCGACCGTGATCGTTCGAAAGGTGAACAATCCCGATGCGCTCCAGTTGCTGCGCAGCGCTCGGCGAAGGTTCTACGTTCGGAGCGTCGCGGCCGGCGGCGGGCTGGTTGTGTTGTGTGCGGTTTGGGCGGGGATGTACACCGATCCGCAACTGAAGCAGGGGTTTGCGGACGACTACAACTGGCGGTTCGGCGAGGACCGTCCCTTTTGGCCCAGTCTGGCCAGGGTCGATCAGTCACAGTGGCACAATCAGGTTCAGGATCGCGTGCTGCAGGTTGTGGGGGACCAATCACGCTCGGCATACCTCGCGGCGTTCAAGAAGATCGAGCGCGACCCGATCGGGCTCTTCGCACAAATAAGGCAATGTGCAGGGAACCTGGACCTCACCGCCGAGCAACTGAAGGAGATCGACGCGATCCTGTCCAGCGCTGTCGATGACGTGAAGCAACGCGGTGCGATCGATCCGCGTGCGCTGGCCGGCTCGGCTGGATGCGGAACCAGCGGGTGTCATACCGAGATCTACAAGGAATGGCTGCCCAGCGCGCACCGCTACTCGTCGATGGACGACATGTTCCAGCGCGTGCAGGAATTGATGGCCAAGGAAACATCGCCTGAGCACACGAGATACTGCGCTGGATGCCACGATCCAATCGCGTTGTTCAGCGGGGCGAAGAACAGCGGGAACATCACGCTTAGCGTTGAGGGCTCCGACGAAGGGTTGTCCTGCTTGGTGTGCCACAGCATCGTGCAGACCGACGTGCAGGGCAACGGCGATTACACCATTGATCCGCCGCCGCGATACGTCTATGAGCTCAAGGAAGGGTCAGTCGCCAAGTTCCTGAGCGACTTTCTCATTCGCACGTATCCGAAGCATCACATCTCGAGCTATTCACGATCGCTCTACAAGACGCCGGAGTTCTGCGCGGCTTGCCACAAGCAGTACATCGACGAGAGTGTGAACACCGACATCGGGAAGGTGCAGGGGCAGAATCAATACGACAGTTGGAAGAACAGCCGTTGGCATAGCGCGGGTGACCCGACAAAGACCGTCAGTTGCCGAGAATGTCATATGCCTTTGGTGGCCAGCAATGATCCGGCCCGCGGCGACGTCACCGATTACAACCGGTCTGCCGACGACCGAAAACATCGAAGCCACCGTCATCTGGCCTCGAATCAATACATCCCGTTGCTTCATCAACTCGAAGGAGCTGAAGTTCATACCGCGATGACCGAGCAGTGGCTGCGCGGGGAAATCGAGATTCCCGAAATCGCGCACAAGTGGACGAGCGGTCCGGTCGTGCGCATGTACATTGCAGCGCCGAAGCAGGTCAAACCCGGCGAGGAAGTCTCCTTGCAGGTGGTGCTCACCAACAACAAGACCGGCCACGATTTTCCCACCGGGCCGCTGGACATGATCGAGAGCTGGGTCGAACTGATCGTGACCGATAGTGACGGTACCGTGCTTCATCACACCGGCGGGCTCGATGAGTCGGCAAGGATAGTCGAGTCGCAGGTTCTGTTGAAGGCGGACGTCTTCGATCGGCGCGGTGAGCCGATTGATCGCCACAATCTTTGGGATCTGGTCGGCGCCAGCTACAAGCGCACGCTCTATCCGGGGGCGACCGATACGGTTGAAGTTCGATTTCGGTGTCCATCAATGGCGCGCGGCCGAGTGTCGGACAGCACGGAGCGGACCTTGCCCGGAGGGCGCACGGAGAATTTTACGATCGAAGCGCCCAGCGAAGGGAAACTGGATTCAATCACGGCGACCGCGATCCTCTGGTATCGCAAAGCCAATCCGGAGTTCCTCGACACCGTGTACGGGATCGATGCGGGCGTTCGCGCGCCGATCGTCGAGCTCACCCGCACTTCGACCACGATAAAGGTGCTCGCGGATGTCAAAGGCGCGTCTGAATAAGCGGTATCTCCTCATGGTGCGATGGGGTGTTCCCTGCGCCGTCGTTGTGGTGGCGGCGAGTTGTCTCATCGTCCTGGGAAGTACACGAGACGATCCGGCCGCACCCAATCCTGACGGATCAATCGAAGGGCTGACCAACATTCTGAGCCGGGAGGTGTCCGCGGACATGGTCCGTTTCCATTTTATGGATGTTACGGCGGAGGCGGGAATTGACTTTCGACATTTCCCAGCCACGCGCCAATCTCTGCTGCCCGAAGACATGGGATCAGGGGTCGCTTGGGGTGACTACGACAACGACGGTGATCCTGATCTCTTCCTCGTGAACTTCCACGGCTCGATCCAGCAAGAGATTCCCAAGGACACGCTGCAGGGCCGCTGCGCCCTGTACCGCAACGACGGCAACGGCCGATTCACCGACGTCTCCAGACAGGCGGGCGTTGATCGCGCCTGCTTCGGCCTCGGCGCCGCTTGGGGTGATTATGACAACGACGGTGATCTGGACCTCTATATCACCTGCTTTGGCGCGAACGTGTTGTATCGGAACAACGGTGACGGAACGTTCGTTGAAGTCACCCAACCCGCGGGAGTCGGGGACGATCGTTTCAGCGCCGGCTGCGCCTGGGCGGATTACGACAACGACGGTTGGATCGACCTTTACGTCTGCAACTACGTGCAGTTTGAGTATCGCGGTGAAGATCGGGCGCGATCCGCGCGCCAATACGGATCAGAGATCCCCTACACAATCAATCCGTCATCGTATCCACCGCAGAGCAACAGCCTCTTTCGAAACAACGGTGACGGCACGTTCACCGACGTGGCTAACATCGCCGGTGTGGCCAACGCTGCTGGTCGATCACTCGGGGCAGCCTGGTTCGATTTTGACAACGATGGGCTCGTCGATCTGTATGTCGCCAATGATATTTCCTCGAACGGTGTGTACCACAACATGGGCGATGGGACGTTTGCGGACATCGGGGCCAGCTCCCTCGCCGCCGATTATCGTGGAGCGATGGGATTGGCCGTTGGCGACTATGAGAACGACGGCGATCTCGATCTGTTCGTCACCCACTGGATCGCGCAGGAGAACGCCTTGTTCGAGAACATGGCCTCGGAGGGTTGGACCGATGAGGACGGCAACGCGCGACTCTCCTTTATGGATTTTGCCGACACCCTCGGGTTAGGCCAGATTTCCCTGAAGATGGTCGGCTGGTCCACTGGCTTCGCCGACTTCGATAACGATGGTGCGCTGGACTTGTGGGTCGTCAACGGCAATACGTTGGAGGTGCCGGAGGATCACACGCAACTGAAGCGGCAACAGGTGCAATTGTTTCGGCAGCAGCCGCACGAGGGATTCTTCGAGATGGCCAAGCAGGCCTGCCCACGCCTTGCCGAGCCGATCGTCGGGCGCGGGGGCGCGCATGCAGATTACGACGGCGATGGCAAAGTCGATCTGGCCATCATGGTGCACGGAGGTCAGCCGATCCTGCTCCACAATGTGTCAAGCGATGCCGGGCATTGGGTCACGCTGCGGCTACGGCAAGCCGGGGGCAACACGTTCGCGTTGGGGGCTCGGGTCGAGCTGCGAACGGGTGACCGGGTTCAATACGCCCAGCTGGGGGCGGGCGGGTCCTATCTGTCACAACATCACACCGATCTGCACTTTGGCCTCGGCGAGGCGAGGCTGGTCGACGAGCTGACGATTCACTGGCCCGACGGCGTTACCGAGACGCATCGCAACCTCGCCGTGGACCGGCTCATCAGCCTCACCCACACGCCAACCTACCCCCGGAATGGATCGTAGTTCAGGCTTGGATCATCGCCCCCGGAACCTGGGGCTGAGACGCAACTCGAAGGAGCGGACGTTGACCACAAGGCCGTAAGTACGGCACATTGCGACCGGCCGGACATCGTCACTTCCAATCAAGAGAGCAGCAACATCCGCATCCTGCTCGGGCAGTGAAACGACAAGCGCAAGCGCGGAGCCAACCGCCCGGCCGGCAAGAGCATCGTCCAATTATGGCGACGATTGGTGCACGGTGAATTGGGGTGACGTGTTTATCAGAGTGCGACGGATTGAGGTGGAATCCAGAAATTACTAGGAAGCTTGAGTATAGGCCGTTCTTCTATCACGCCGAGAATACGAGTCGAGGCTTCCTCTTTGCTCCAATAGCTGTATTTGTGTCCCCAAACATACTCAGGAGCAATTACGCACTTATTTAGATCACCAAGCGTCACACGATGGGACAATGTCGGAGACTCTGGCGCAGCGAATAGTTGTAATTCTACTTGTATCTTCGAATCGCTCTCGTCGGCGGCAAGAAGATGAAACCATTCCGAACGATTTAGTGAGGTGTCTAAGCGTGACACTGATCTAGGTTGGCAGGACTCAATGAATCGATCCTTGTCTCCTCCGTCCAGTATGAAGCGGCGAATGTCTTGAAAGAGTGCCTCATTTCCTACTAGATTGCGCTTTGAATGGATCAAGTAATAGTGGAACGCAATCTTGGCAATAGCCTGAAAATAACGCACTGTGATAGTACAGAAGGTTCGTCCGGGCATGCGGTGAAGGCCGGGCTCTATACAAGGTAACTCAGTCAATTTTATGCCTGGCTGTACTTCTTGCAACAACTTGCTGTAAGTAAGCCAAGTCTTATCACCACCTTGCATATGTGCACCCACTATTGATCGAACATTCGCTTTTTCTAGGCGTTCTTTCAACTGTTCGGGACGCATCTTGGGGAAGAGTTGGATTCGACGCTCCTTGCCTTCTTCGTCGGCGGCAACAAGGTAGTCAAGTGTCTCTACGTCATCGGGGCTATCCATGGATCTGACTGGAGCTAAATGCTCATCCATCAACACAGTATGTTGGGGAGGGGGCGTGCCATTCGCGCCAATTTGCTTACGGTGATCTTTTCGCTTTGATCTCTTCGAAGTTATCCCAAGGCGTTTACACATAACCGCTTCCGGACTGCAGCGTATTAGTTCCTCAACGGACTTGTCGGCGCGGTCATGACAGTTACTACAAATGCGATGGAAGTGCTTATCCCCTTCAAACTCTCCGAAGGCCTCGGGGATTACGTGATCCCCAGTTCCTTTGGATATGTCCACTACCTCATCGCAGTAGATGCAAGTTGCAAGGGAGTTTCGCATACACCGAGTTTACTGATTCCTGTATAATAAATGTCCGCACGCTTCAGTGAAGGCGGATCGGCAAGCCCGTGCCGCCAACGCATCCACGCAGCAGTGCTTGTGAGCCTCGCATGTCGATCGCCTCGACGATCGCCAAC
>JADFNO010000167.1 GCA_022563315.1 Planctomycetota bacterium
CGATCCTGCGCGTCACCTGGGACACCGCCTCCGACGCGGAGCAACTCTTTGCGACGCTCATGGGCGAGGACGTCCAGAGCCGGCGTGCCTATATCGAAGAGCACGCCCTGGAAGTCAAGAACCTGGATATCTAAGCAATCCGTACCGAACAACCCACGCACCCATAAAGCCCGCGGATTCCTCACCTTGGGTGCGAATCGACCGAAGACGATGGCGCGTAAAAAACCGCCTGGATCGTGTCGTGGTCCGCGAAGATGACGATGTCAATCGACTGACTACTTTGTAGACCGACAGTGGTTCTCGGCACCAATAGACTGCCAACCTTCCAACCGGCAAACGTCCAACCCTGGTAGGTCTGCGGCGCCACCAGGGTCACCACGCTTCCCAGCGGGTACGTTCGCTCGAAGCTGGCAAACCCGCCACTATCGAGTTGCGGATCCAGCGGAGCGACATCGATCCACACGCCGGGCAGGTTCGATTCCACCGTCAGCAAGCCCGGCGGCGTGCCCGGCGGCACGAGCCGGATGCAATCGCTTGCGCTGAACTCCGTCCCGTCAAGGAGCGCGCCGCTGACGACCAGCTCAACCAGGTCCCCGGCCGGCAAGTCGTTCAACAATAACGCCGCCACGACATCATCGGTTCTGAACTTCATCGCCAGGTCAAGGATGCCATCACCTGCGAGCTCATGGCAGTCGCACAACTCACCCTCAAACGGCGTGGCCACATCCTCAAACACCGAATGCGGACCAGGTGGGCCCTCGTTGGGAGCAACACTGCCACCCACACCATCCGCACGTGAGAGCAGGATGGTGGAGAGATCAACTTCCATCACGTCGAAGCGGTCCGTACCAACCAGCGTCACCGGCAGCACACCGTGGCTGCTGCGGTTGAACGAATTGGGGCACCCACCCGGCTTGATGTCCAGGGGGACGAGCAAACCGGTGCCTTGGAACTCATAGGCGCCCATGTCCACGATCGGCGGATCGCCACAGGTTCCCGGTGCCTGCCAGCAGTCAGGCGAATCAGGATCATCGACGAAGCGCGCGTTCCCATCGAGGTCGGTGACAACGCCCGATGGGACGTCGGCGTTGCTCCCGGCGTCGATCACGGGTGATCCGGGTCCCGGGCGATAGTCCGAATCCAGTAGCGGGTCGGCGTCGATGTTAGTGGCGCCCGGCCACCCACCCTGGACGTCCGAGTGCCGGACGACCGGCTCGAACGGCTCATTGAACTCGATCTGCGTGTCGGTATTGCCCCAGAAAATGCAGTTGGCGATCACCGGGAACGGGAACGCACCATTAATATAGACGCCGCCTCCTGCGTTGAACGCGGCGTTGTCCACAAACGTGCAGTTGATGATGTCACCGCTGGCCCCCGCCCAGTGCGCGAAACCGCCACCGAAAAGAGCGGTGTTGCCCGCGAACAGGCACCCAATGACCGTCATCTCGCCTGCGAAGTTGTAGATTCCCCCGCCCCGGTTGGCGACGCCTCCAAGGAACCGGCAGTTGACCACCATGGCGGCCGTCGGCAGCCCACCGGAACCGTCGTTGTAAATGGCCGCGCCGTGGCGCGACCCGTCGGGGTTGTACATGTTGCCCTCGAAGAAGCAACCGCTCATCGTGAGCGTCCCCTGGTTCCAGATGCCTCCGCCGCCAGCCGTGTTGCCCTCGAAGATGCAGTCGGTCACCGTGGCCTCGCTCAGGAAGACGTACATGCCGCCGCCGCGGGGACCGAAGTTGTCGGCAAAGATGCATTGGTTGAAGGTGACCGAGCCGCCGCCCTCGATGAGTACGCCGGCTCCCCGGCCCAGCGCATGGTTGCCGAGGAACCGGCAGCCCGTCAAGGTGGGGCTGCCGCTGCCAATGAGCAGGCCGGCACCGCCGTTAGTGCTGCCGGACGACGAATGCAGATTGGCCTGGAACGTGCAGTCCACGATGGTCGGGCTGGCAAAGACCAGCAGACCCGCTCCCTTGGGCAGCGCCGCGTCGTTGTCGGCGTTGCCGGCCGTAAGCACCAACCCGTCGAGCTCAACGCTCGAGCCCGTTGTCTCGGTGCGGGCGACGTGGTGGCTGTTGTCGGAGACGTTGAGAAACCCCGGCTGGTCATCTCCCAGGAGGTCGCCGCTGAGGATAGACGGGTACAGGTCGATGTCGCGCTGATCGGGGTCGGGGTGGCCGATGCCCGCGTAGCCGCCGGCGACGTGAAGCCCAGCTGTCACCACAAAAGACGCGGTGCGATCGCCGCGAGTCACATTGCCCGCCTCGTCCTGGTCGGGCTTGTATATGCCCTGGGCCACCCGGATCTCCGTGATGCCGCCCCCGGAAGCATCGGTAAGCGCATCCTGGAGGAAGCGATAGGCGGTGTCCCAACTTGTTCCGTCGCCTCCCAGTGGAGCATCGTCATCGACGTAGCGGATCGTCCCGCCGTGTCCTGCCGTCGCGGTCGCAAGCGCGATGAGCAGACCGGACAGATGAACTGAAAACTTCGTCCTCAAGCCTTTCATGTCGGTCTCCCTTGCGGCATTGGAGCCAAGCACCGTCGGGTCGAAGTACGCTGTGCCCGCGGGTATGCCCCCGCCGCTGGCAGTATCCCGCGCCGGGCGATACGGTGCAAGCTCTTTTTGCCGAATCTCGCCGCGTTCGCTTGGCCCCGCTAAACGCTCCCCTCACCAGTTCCTACGTGCAGGCCGGGTCGGGGATACCAGCGGCGCGGAATCCTTCGGCGCGCAGAAGGCAGGAATCGCAATGCTCGCACGGTTCGTCATTCGATTGTGGGTCGTAGCAACTGAACGTCAACGAATAATCGACGCCGAGGTCTATGCCGCGCTTGATGATTTGTGCTTTGGTGAGATCGATCAACGGCGTATGGATCGTGATGCGCCTTCCCTCGACGCCCATTTTCGTGGCGAGGTTCGACATTGTCTCGAACGCCTTGATGTATTGCGGCCGGCAATCCGGGTAGCCGGAGTAATCGATCGCGTTGACGCCGATGAAGATGTCAGGTGCGCTGAGAACCTCAGCATAGGCAAGGGCAAAGCTCAGAAAGATCGTGTTTCGGGCCGGAACATAGGTGATGGGGATTCCCTCATTCATCACTTCCGGGGGCCGATCCTTCGGCACATCAATATCGTCCGTCAGCGCCGACCCCCCGAACGCGCGAAGGTCGATGTTGACGATGCGATGATCGATCACGCCGAGCGCCTTGGCGACGTTGGCCGCCGCCTCAAGCTCGACACGATGTCGCTGGTTGTAATCGAAACTCAGCGCGTAACAAGCAAGTCCTTCATCGCGCGCGATCGCCAGGGTGGTTGTGGAATCGATCCCGCCGGAGAGAAGTACAACCGCCTTTGGCGCGACGTCTGTCATGTGGATCGATCATAGCCGGATGGTTGTTTGCGTATCGGCGCCTGCGTTGGTCTGCGCTGGCCGCTGAAGCGGCCGCGCCGGGCCACGATGCCTTCTTCCTGATGTCGAAGCGTAGCGGAGATCCCGATTCCACTTTCCCGATTCCATCGGGATCGGGGCCTTCTTCCGGTCAGTACGCGTTGGGGTGCGCGAAGCCGCGAAACATCGTCAGCCAGAGGATGCGCAGATCGAACGTGAACGACCAGTTGCGAACATAGAAGAGGTCGTATTGCAGGCGCTTGCGCAGGCTGGTGTCGCCGCGCAGTCCGTTGACCTGGGCCCAGCCGGTCATGCCGGCCTTGACGCGTTGTCGGAGCATGTAGCCGCGCCAATCTTCGCGGAACTTTTCGATCAGTTCGGGGCGCTCCGGCCTTGGTCCCACCAGCGACATCTCGCCCAGCAGCACGTTGAGCAGTTGAGGCAGTTCGTCGAGGCTGGTGCGGCGCAGGAATCGACCAAATGGGGTGATGCGCTCGTCGTTGGGCTTGGTCCAAGCGTCGGTGCCCTTACCAAGATCGGCCAAGGCCTGACGTTCGGCATCGACATGGATCATCGTGCGGAACTTGAAGATGTTGAACCGCTGGCCGTTGAGGCTCATGCGCTCCTGCCGAAACATCACCGCCCCCGGCCCCGAGAGTCGCACCAAGAGGCCGATGACGAGCATGGGAACCGCGAACGCCAGCAGCAGGAGCGCCCCGCCCACGAGGTCCAGTCCGCGCTTGGTGATTCGCCCCCACCCGCTCAACGGCGACTCGCGCACCGACAGCACCGGCATGCCGTCCAACTCGTGGGCGGACATGTTGATCGGCATGAACTTGGGATTCATGTCCGGCACCACGCGCACATCAACCGGATAGCGCTCCAGTCGCCGCAGCAAGTCCGGGAGCACCTGGGTCATTCGCCCGGGCATCGCGATGAACACGCCCGTTACGGAACTGGCATCGAGAATCGTTTCCAGCTCGGCCAACCCGCCTCGCACGGGCAGATCAAGACAGCTCGTACGGGCCGTCGTCTCATGGTGACTGATGAAGAACGCAGGCTTGATGCCCGTCCAACTGTTGCGAGAGAGCGTGTGATAAGCGACCTGCCCCAGCCGTCCTGTGCCAATGATCGCCACGTGCCGCAGGTTCCAGCCGCGACGGCGCAGCGCCCTGACACCGATGCGAAACAAGAACCGCCAGACAATAAGCATGGCCGCGGCGATCACGCCATACACGGCGAACTGCCAGCCGCTGAAGTGCCGCCCCTCAAACAGGAGGTTCTGGAACAGGCTGAGGAACGCGATCGTCAGTCCCAGCCCCAGGAGAACCGCCTTGATGATCGCCACCGCCTCGTGGTAGAAGCGTTGATCACGCCGCGGCTTGTACAGCCCCACGCTGATCGCCGCCAGCCACATGAGCGGCCACACGACCAATATTGGGATCGCGTGGACCTGGAAGCTGGTGATGGATTCCTTGGGCGGGATGATGTCGACGAGAGCATGGAAGCGCAAAAAGTACGCCAAGACTGCGGCGGCGATGATGATCGCCAGGTCGCAGGCCATCAGCACATTGCGGAAAAACCGATGCTGTTGTCTCAGCACACCAATCCACCCACTGAAGGTTCAGGGCACGCTCCCACCTAGCCGCCCAGCTTAGTCGGAATTATCCCCCACGTCATCGGCCCATACGGCCCTTTCCCTCGGATTTTTCAATTCTTTGGCCAAGGATTCCAGCTGCTCGCGCCCCTGCTCCGAGAGCGACTCGGGGGCGACGATCTGTACCACCGCGAAGAAGTCGCCGCACACTCCTTTGGCATCTTCCAGGCCTTTTCCGGGCACGCGAAGACGTTGGCCGCTGGAAGCGCCGGGGGGAACCTTGATCTGCACCGAGCCGTTCAACAGCGGAACCGTCACCGCCGTCCCGAGCGCCGCTTCCGCCAGGGTGATCGGAACGTCGATGGATAGATCCAAGCCATGCCGGCGGAAGTAGGGATGATTCCCGACCGTCACCGTCAGGATCAGGTCGCCCGGCGAACCGCCACCGCGACCGGGACGGCCCTTTCCCCTGATCCGCAGCTTGGCGCCCGGCTCGATGCCCGGAGGGATCTTCACGCTGATCGTTTGTGCGCCGCTGTCGCCGACCATGACCCGAACTTGCTCGGCGCCGCCCCGGGCCGCGGTCATGAAGCTCACGCTCAATGCGTGAGTGACATCTTGCCCGCGCTGCGCCGCCGGTCGCGTCCGCGCCGCCGGCGAGGCCCCGACTCCGAACGGCGAAGAAGCGCCGGGACCAAAGAACTGTTCGAACGCACTGGAAAAGTCGCCGGCATCGAAGTCGCCCCCGCCCCCGGGGCGGACGTGCGCTTGCCACTGACCAGACCCGAAACCCCCAGCTCCCACGCCCACCCCCGCGTGCCCGAACCGGTCGTAGGCCTTGCGCTTCTGAGCGTCGGACAGCACCTCGTAAGCTTCGGTGATCTCGGCAAACTTCGTAGACGCCTCCGCTGACTTGTTGACGTCCGGATGGTGCGTGCGCGCCAACCGCCGATACGCCTTGCGAATCTCCTGGGCGGTCGCGCTGCGATCCACCCCCAACAACTGGTAATAGTCCTTCGATTGACCCATGGGCGCCCCGACGATCGGCTGGGGCTGAGTATACGCCCAGGGCCTCACCTGGTCATCGCTCGTCTGAAGTCCGTGAGAACTGGCGGTGATCGCTGCGCGCACGAGTTTTTTTCTCGAATAGGGTTTAGTTTGCGCGCGCCAGAGTGACCGCATGGTCGTGAACAGGTTGTTGGTGGTTGTTGGTCATTGGTCATTGGTCATTGGTAGATAGTGGGGTGATCAAAGAAAGAGGCCTTTCCATAGAGGGGCCGAGGGTCGGGCCTGCGCGCGCCGGGATCGCCGTTTTTGAGAACAGGTCGAAAAAAGTCGAAGAATCTCACCACTGAGGCACCGAGGACGCAGAGGGGGAGGAAGGGATGAGTCATGAGGCATGAGGGATGGGCCCGTTTAGCCGCGAGCCAAAGGCGAGCGCGTGGGTGAGAAAGGCATCAAGGCACGAAGGCACGAAGGCACGAAGGCATCAAGGCATCAAGGCATCAAGGCACGAAGGGAAGAACGAAACTGGGATGACCGAACATTGCCCCGTTTAGCGGCCGCTCTCCGAGCGGCGCGATTGAGCATCAGGCGTACGTGTCCCGTTTTCTGCGCGTTCTCTTCGACATACAATGATATGTATTCATGCCAATTCTGATCTCAACCCAAAAGCAGATGCTGGACATGCGGCGATCCGTCAACGAGTGCTATATCTGCGGCGAGAACATTAAAGGTAAAGGTCAGGGATGGCGTTCGCAAGTTATTTCGGAGCATGTGGTACCACGCACTTTACTTGGCAAGGTTCCTATAAAGCCAGCGGAGGCGTGGTCAGTTGTTCTCTACGTCCACAAGGAATGCGAGAAGAATCACAAAAATCATCGCGACCAACTGATGAAAATACTCCAAATGCTCGGACACCAATCTACGGATGATTGGAGTAAAGAGGATATCGGTTTATTGTTAAGTGAATTTGATATCGGTACGCAAACACACGACGGGAGCAAACTTATTCACTCGATCTCCGGCGTTGGTAGCGCTATGCTTGCGCCGGTACTTTGGGCTCGAGGTATGCATGCAACACTCTATGGTAAGGCACTCCCAAGGGGAATGTCATTTATCACACAGCCACCGGTTCCCATTTGGAATCACACAGACGAGGATGTCGCTGAGGGGCTTGCTGCTTATGAGATTCGCCGGAATGATCTGCTCGGATTTCTTCGAGTCGCCATTCACACCAAACATGTAGATGAGATTCGGGCTTGGGGAGGCAAGCTCCTGTACCAATGCGCATGGCGGAGAGCGTTTCTCGGCACTAACGGCGGATGGGGCTGCACGTGGGCGCTTGAATTCCCGGGTGTGCACGAATGGGCGATGACGGCGCGCAACGTCGATTCTCCATGGCATGGGTACTACGAGATCGATGACCTTCCGCCCAATGCCGCTGTGGTCGGACAGACCGAGACCGATCAATACAACCGTTACGTCGAGGCCTCCCATAAGGGGCTATGAGGTTAGTTGGAGGTAACCCAGGACGGTTACGAGCAGGGGAACAAAACGGGCAGGCCAGGATGCTGCGCGTCACCCGCGAAACGGGGAGATCGTTTATTGATCGTTGGGAACTGGCGGCGGGGACTCTTTGCGAAGCTCGGCGGGGGAAACGGTGAGCTTATCGTTTTCGCCGAGCAATTCTTCCAGCGGACGACGAGTCACGATCGCCTCCTCAATGCGTCTCATGATGAAGATGCGGATCCACTCATCATCGATACGCTCCCAGTCCAAGAGAATCGGATCGAGTTCCGCCTGCA
>JADFNO010000168.1 GCA_022563315.1 Planctomycetota bacterium
GGTTGCGCGACGGGAACGACTCGGCCCAATCCTCAGCCACATTTACCGAGAAGCGGCATGAACGCTCGACCGAGTCCTCGAACAAGACGGGTTTGGTAAGTTTGCATTGCGCTGGATGGATCGATGGGCGTCGACCGCGAGCTACCACGGGCGCAAACAACCACGATCACGGCGGAGCCGTACGGAATCTATGCAGTTGGTCTAGACGATCAGCGCGCAGTGCATGCGCACAAGAGATGTGGGCGGGCGTGGTGGACTCGTCGCAGGCCTGTTTGGACCAACCTGCTTAGTGAGTGCTAGCGTCAGCCAGGGAAGTACAACGTGCGAGAATCCGAGTGATGTGTCGATTGACACGGATTTTTCAACGGTGAAAAAGTGGTGCCCCGGGTTGTCGCACCCGCAGTCACAGGAACCGTCATCGTGCCCGGGGCACGACGTGCCGCACTTGTGGTGATCATCAGCAGGAGCTTGATGCTCATGTCCGCCATCATGTTCGTGAGCATGCTCCCTGTGGTTATGCTCGGGACGTGTCTGCGATTGGATAGTTGATTTACCTGTCGGCGCGGAGCATTCGGGTGCAACGGAACCGTAGCAGCAGCACAACGGCATCAAGAGTGCCATGTACCCGGCTAAGAGCAATTGAATTGTCCCGTGCGGTCCCATCATTGTCTTGCCCGACAATCTGTTGAAGCGATAGATGCTCGTGTTATACTCCCCTGGGCCTAGTGCCGAAACGGCTTGAGCAAGAATCGCCATTGGCCGCCTTCCGGCGGCCCGGCGCCTGAGCGAAGCACCGCTACGAGTCGCCCGCCCTGGACAATCGGGGGCTGATATCTCATAAATGCTGCTTGGATGCAGCTTGCCTGTGGTACACTGTTCCCGTTCGGTCGCATGGCGGTACGTGTCTCCGGGGGCGGCCATCCCGATGGAATCGGGACGGCGGGCGCCACTGCGCGGCCTTTACCTTCAGGGAGGTTCAGCCATGTGGTTCGAATCGAGCTTCGAGACCTCGGCGGTCGCTGCGATTCGTTTCTGCCTCATTGGTGGGACAGTTCCCGCCGCGGCCGACATAGTCCACGTCCCCGGCGACTTCCCGACCATCCGGTTTGCACAGGAGGAGCGACGATGCGAGTTAGGAAAATGAGTCTGACGACGCTCGCGATGGCGAGCATCCTCCCGTGGATTGCCACATCGGTCAGCTCTGCGGACAAGGCCGAGGTTCTGCTTGATCCGCCGCCGTTGCCCTCCGGCGGATCCGGTGTCGAGGTCGTGCCGGGCAAACCACGGTGGGTTGCGCTGGACGACTTTGTTCCCGGCGAGGCGCCGCCGCTGCGTCGGTCTGATCCCGGCCTGCCGATCGCCCCTCCTTTGACCATGCCCACGCTGACGCCCGACGTCGCGTTCGATGGGATTATCGACGTGGGTGGTTTGGTCCCGCCGGACACGCACCTTGCCGTGGGTCCGGGTTTGGCCGCCGCCGGACGTGTCATTATGGTCACCAATCAGCAGGTCGGCCTGTGGGACAAGACCGGAGGTCTCATCGCTCAACGCGGTCTCAGTAATATGTTTACAGGTGTTGGTCCTTTCGCTTTCGACCCAAAGATTCTCTTCGATCAGCACTCCGGACGCTTCTTCATTGTGTGCCTCCGAGGCTTTAATACCACGCAGAGCGAGATCCACATCGCCATATCCTCTAGTGGTACGCCCAACAATCTTTCAACTGATTGGACATTCCTCGTCGGTTCCGGCCTCACGAACGTCGGTGGGTTCGACACGTGGTCCGACTACCCCGGTATCGGCGCCGACGCCCTGTCGCTGTTTACGACGGTCAACCTCTTCGACGGTTCGAGCGCGTTCCGAGGGATAAAGATTCGTATCTTCGATAAGGCAGCGCTGCTTGGGGGAAGCTACACCTTTGTTGACAAAAACTACGCTGACAGTTCCACCAACGTCTCCACGACCCAGCCGGCGCATGTTTTTGGAACGACCGCCAACGGTGGCTTCTACCTGATCTCCCGGTTAGGCTCGACCACCTATCGCCTGTTTCACATCACCGGCCACCCGGCGGCCCCCGTGGCGACCACCAACACGTTCGTTTGGTCGGGGGGAACCTTTCCGTCCGATGGCGGTGCAGACCAATGCACCGTGGCGAATCCGGACGTCGCTACGCTGCGCTCTCGCATCCAGAATGCCATCCACCGCAACGGTCACATCTGGTGTACCCTCGCCGCTGACCCGGATAACGACGGGCGAGTCGAGGTCGTCTGGCAGGACATCCGCGATAACGGCTATCCGACCAACGCCCCGACGGTCTTTCAATCCGGTTTCATCAACGGTACAGGCGCCAATCCTTGGACGTACATGCCCTCGATCAACGTCAACGCCACGGGGGACGCAGCGATCGTCTATACCCAGTCCTCTACCGTCGAATGCCCCAACATGTACTACGTCTCGCGCTTGAGTATTGATGCGCTGGGCACGTTCCAGGCGCCGGTGCTCGCGCGAACCAGCGCCGGATTCTACGACAGCTTTGCCTCGTCGAACCCGGACCGCTGGGGCGATTACTCGGCCGTGGCCATCGACCCCACAGACGACTGCTTCTGGATGGCCCAAGAATTTGTCTTCACCTCAGGGGTCGGCAACTCCCGCTGGGGCACCCATATCGCGCGTTTCTGCCCGGAGCCGTATGGCGCTTGCTGCTTCGACGACCGTTCGTGCACCGTCGAGGTGCAAGATGATTGCGATTCGCTCGGCGGAACCTATCAGGGTGACGGCACCGACTGCACGGCGAATCCGTGCCCCCTTCCCTGCCCCGCCGATTTCGACATAAGCGGCGACGTTGGCGTGAAGGATCTTCTCTTCTTGCTGGGCGCCTGGGGGCCGTGTCCGAAGAAGGGTGATTGTTCCGCCGACTTCGACCGCAGCGGCGACGTTGGCGTTAAGGATCTGCTCTTCTTGCTGGGCGCCTGGGGGCCGTGTCCATAGCTGCAAAGCCAACCCGCACAGACCGTCCGTAATGAATGTAGAGCAAGATGTTACGGACGACATACGCCGGCGCTGCTCTCGGGAAACGGGCATGAATGGTCAAACCATCAATAACGGGCTCGAATGGTCGAGCTGAAGAACGGCCGTTCCTGCCCGGTCATCCCAGCGGTCCCGGCAACCCCCGCTACCCACTGCTTGTTAGCAAGCGCTTGACCAACCTTCGACCGTAGCTGGGCGCAATCGGCGCCAAATGTCATTTGACACCCACGCTTACGATGCCAATACTGCGGTTGTAGTATTGCCGGAGTGGCGGAATTGGCAGACGCGCTGGATTCAAAATCCAGTGCCCGTTTAGGGCGTGTGGGTTCGAGTCCCACCTCCGGTATTGAGGAAGAGGGGACTAGGGATTAGGGATGAGGGGTGAGGCCTGCAAGTTGTGAGCCCTACCAGCCGGATTCGTACCGCGTGTGGTACCTGTCGTGAAGTCGGTCACGCTGCAAGGTGACATCGCCTACGGTCGGGAGCGGACCGACCGTCTCGCCATCTCTCGTGTACAGGTCCATATCCTTGCACCAACCGCGCGTTTCAAATACGAAACAGCGCGTCCAGCCGACTGGTGGATCTTCGGCCAGCGCGTCAAACTCGAATTGAATTTCCTCGCCCGGCCCGAAGATCGCCAGCGCGTTGTCAGTCTTGCACACCAATTCATCGACAAGGCCAAATGCCGTGTAGTTGCCGGTCATGTGCCGAGTGTCGAAAAACGGGCGGCGATTCTGGTAATCATAATGAGGCAGACGTTGCCTCGCGGTCGTTCGGTGCGCAAATCCCACAGTCGACAATTCAGCTGAATGAAGCGCAAGCTCATGACGAACGGCTTGCGGACACGGCTCTGCATAGGCCACGCTGATCCGATCCCAATAGATCTCCTGATTCGTGCGGATGCGCAGTTTCGTCGTCCCGGCCGGCAGATCGACAAGCGGCACGGACATCTGCCTCGGCATACCTGCCGGATAACCGAACTGCTCGAGGACGATATGCCACATGCCGTCATCCCCGAGCGCCTCGACGGTTGGCGCGCGGTACTCAGCCTTCGCCTGCCATGCTGCGAACATCGTTTGGGAATATGGATACTCAACCCAACCGTCGATGATCAGAATCGGCCGTTTGCCGCGAGCATCAATCGGTTCAGAGAACTCGAGCGTCAACAGGTGTTCATCAACAAGCCGGCCGATGAATCGGCGATCCACTTCGCCGACAGGTGCAGCGCGATGATCGGCGACAGCGATCATCGAGGTGACGTCCTCGCCGCGATCGTTGGTTGCGCGCATCGGCAGAATCTCGTCACGATAGAACACGGGCTGCCCTGTGGGCTCGGGGCCGAGAATACTCATGCGCTCGTCGAGCGTCATCTTCCAACCCGGCGGCAGGTCGTAGGCAACGAGTCGAGCTGAGTCGAGGTAGCACACCTCCTCCATCGGTTCGCCGAGCTTCAAGACGTAGCGACCGTCTTTGGGCTGGATCAATCCAAGTGGGAGCATAAGGTTCTCCCACGGCCGAGGCGGGGCGTATTCGCCCGGCGCAACGAGATATCCCATCCCGCCGACGCCGAGGAGATCGCTGACGAAGGCATACTTCTCACCATCCCAGGCGAACAGCACCGGGCAACTTGACTTCTGTCGTTGGATTTCTTCGATCGTGTGCAGCTCGCCGGCTGCGAGATCTATTTCGGTTTGCAAGACGCCGTCCGACCAATCCATCGCCACGAAGTCGATTTGCTTGTGACCCCCGAGCCCGACTGCGATCGGTTGCAAGCTCTGGCCCGGGCCGGAGGAATTGCGGAAGGTATCGACAACGGTCCACATTGAGTCGATGCGAATCTCCGCATGAACGCCGATGCCCGAAACGTTGGAGCGCGTTTCGTTCGCCGCGTCGTCTTTGCCGGTAAACCTCAGCGCAGCGAATTCGTAGCGGCCGGGACCGGGATGCCAAATGATCGGTGCACCGTTTGCGGGCAGTGCAATTACCGCTGCACCTTTTTGTGAATCGAAAACGACACTCGTCCATCCAACAAGCTCGTGTTGATCGTGCGGGCTAAGGCCCTGGACGAATGCGCCTCCATCATCCCAAACGCTCCCTCCAAAGTGCCCCAGATTAACCAGATTGAGTTTGCCGCTTCCCGTGACATCCATCGCGATGAAACCCAACGACGGTTCGTGTGTATTTGAGCCTGTGCGAGAAACACCCCGATCCGGCGGCGCCGACAGTTCGGTCGTTTGCCATATCCCGTTTGCATCTGGAATCCACGACGATCCTCGGCCGAGATGTATGCCCCCGGGATAAGCCGTATATAACTCGACTTGTCCATCGGCGTCGAGATCGACGACCACGGCGGCCGAGACTTGGGCTTGACGAAACTCTGCGAATCCCTCCGCCTCGTCATACCGCCACAGACGATCGTTGACGTACACTTCATGGGGCGGCTCATTGTTGATCACAACGATGTCCACATCGCGATCACTGTCTAAGTCAGCGACTAGCACTTGGCGTGAGGCCCGACCGTCACCGGCAATCCCCTGCGCTTGGGCGATCGGTCGAAACGTTCCATCCAAGTTGTTGTTCAGCAGTTCGTTCGGACCATCGGCATTGACACAAAAGATATCCAGATCGCCATCGTGATCGGCATCGAAGAATGCGCCATCGACCGTGTCGTATTCACCGTTGGCCGTCCCCGTCGATTCGGTCACATCCTCCCAGCGGTTCGACTCCGTCTGTCGCCACAATTGGTTCGCGCCTTGACGGCACAGATACACATCCGTCAAACCATCGTTATCAAAATCGCCCCACAGTGCGGCTCGGACGTTGGGAACCGTAGCCAAGGTATGTTGCCCATCGAGCACAAACCGTCCGTTACCCTGGTTGAGGATGACGGCGTTCGTGAGTTCCCCCTCACGCAGCGCATCGGCGATGAAGATATCCAATAACCCGTCGCCGTTGATATCGCAGGCTGTGATACTGGTGGGACGATCGCTCGATCCGGCAGCCCACGTATAGGCGTCGCCATCAGCGAGCAGTGGCGCCGGATCGTCAAACAGCACACCCTCGGGGCGCGGCACGGGCTCCACGTTCTCTAACCCAATCGCCAGCGCCGCAGCCTTTGGTCCCATGCGGCCGTAGATTTCTTTGATGATCCGGGCCCGCGGATTGTTGCTGAGCCGCTGAAACGTTTGCGCCATCTCAGCCGCCTCGTCAGACCGGCCGAGCCTGATCAACATTTGCTGCGAACCGTAATAGGCGCTCTGCAAATATGGGTCGAGCTCAACCGCACGCTCAAACCACGTCAATGCCTCGGGGAACTTGCCCGCATCGCGATAACCGCTTCCCACCTGGTACGCCGCATACGCATCGAGCGGATCGGCTTCAGCAACGCGTTGAGCGTATTGGAATGCGGTTGCCATATTCCGGGGTTCGCCGGTCCGCTTCAGCAAGATCGCGGCAACGTACAGCGCGCGCAGATGATCCGGCTCGGCTTCCAGCACTTCCTTAAGAATGTCTATCGCTGCGGCCTCGTCGCCGTCCTGTTGGCGATTCAACGTCGCGACCGCAAGATTGACCTTCACATCCAGCCAATCCGGATGCGCTTGTACGAGCTGCCCAAAGATCGCGAGCGCTTCGTCGTATTCGTATCGACCCATCAATCCAACACCACGATTGTTGGCTGCAATGTCGCCGGCTGTCGTCGTGCCCGCGCCTGTTTTCTTCGAACAGCCGACGGCTAGCGCCGCGATCAAGCAGATCATGGAGACCACTGCGAATGTGCGAATCAACTTCACGATCGCTCTTCCAATCGATCCTTGGCCGTCTGAATACGTTCTCGGATCGTTTCGCCGGTGAGGGGATGTCTCTCAGCCGGCGCCATGTGTTGCTGTTGCATATATGGATGAACCTCGGTTCGTAGATGTGCGAGCATATCGTGGCCGACGCGGCGCTTCCGCTCGGAACGCAGCGCGTCGATATCGATGGGGGCGACGACGACTTTCTCCCCCTCGCCGGGATCGGCCTGGGCGAGCACGCGACCATCGTAGTCAACCACCATACTCCCGCCCGGCCAACTGAACGGCGGATAACCCGCAAGCGATGCACCTTGATTCGACGCAACGACGTAGGCGGTGTTCTCCGCAGCGCGAGCTCGATTGAACAGCGTCCACCAATCCATCGGCGGCGTCGCACCCCACGGGTCCATGTACGCTGACACCCGAATAATCACCTCCGCCCCGTTGAAGGCGATCTGTCGAATCGTCTCGGGAAACAGCCAGTCGTAGCAGATCGCGACGCCCAGTCGTCCAAGGGCGGTGTCAACGACGGGAAACGGATCGTCGGGGTACTCGGGAATATCGTGCGGGCTGGCGTGGAGTTCCCACGGAATCCATGGATTCACCTTGCGATATTTTGACAGTACGCCCTCTGGGCCAATAAGAACCGTCGTATTGAAGACGACATCGTCATACGACTCGTCGATTTCGAGAAAAGTTCCCGTCTGAATGTAGCAGCCATATTTTTTCGCTAACGCGACATAGCGATCGGTGTGCTCATTGGGCACGAGCACCGCGAGCCGATCCCGCAGCTTCGCCACACTGTCATAGATCGGGGCGGCGTGGGCGAACTCTGGAAACACCAACAGCCGTACATCGAAGAACGGCTCGTAGCCGACGATCGTATGCTCGATCATCTCGCACATGCGATTGGTGCGCTGGGCGATCTGCTCCCGATCGACCGGGCAGTCAAAGGCAGTCTGGCAGGCG
>JADFNO010000026.1 GCA_022563315.1 Planctomycetota bacterium
GTGGTCCAGATCGGCGGGTTACAGCCGTCGATGTTGGCGAACTCGTTGGGATTGTCAATGCACCTCTCAATCGTGTCCCAGTTGGGATCCTTCGGTGCGTAGAAAATCTTGTCGTAGTAGCGGGAGTTTACGTATTGGCTCAGCTGTTTGACGTTGGGATAACGGAACCAACCGAAGCCGGTTACGCCCATGCCGCCGGGGAAGCCAATCGGCTCGACGGCCCAATAGTGCCCGGGGAGCCCCGGCCAATAAGAAAACATCCCGAGCACGTCATCTATTGGGTCATAGCCCCACCCGGCGATTTGCGGCGGATGGCCCATGTGATGGTCGCCTCCAGCTTCCATTCCGATGGCCGCGTTGTACGCTGCCATGTTCCCGTACGCGCTGATGTTGTAGCGGGCCAGCGACATTTGAGCGTCCTCCCAGTCGCCGGCATAGGCGTTGTGGGCGACGGCCAGTTGCCGAAGGTTGCTCACCGACGTGGTGGTTCGAGCCTTGTCGCGGGCCTTGCCGATGGCTGGCAGCAAGATGCCGATGAGCAGCGCAATGATCGAGATGACCACGAGCAGCTCGACGATAGTGAAGCCCTTATAGACGTGTCGTTTCATGACGAGCCCTTCCTTTCTGCGGCGACCCGCTCGCCGCACGTGAGAAATGGTGCAGCCCGGCGATCGAACCGGGCGCGACATGAGCGAGCCATATCATACCGGATGGAAGGCACGATCGGCGAGGAAGTTTGAAAGAACTTTAGGATCGGCTGGGCCGGCCTCAGGCCCCCGCCCCGGCCCGCTCAGGGGCCCGGTGTTGCCGGGGATGCCCCGCCACGATCGTCACGATCGCTCGGCCCTTCACCTGCCAGCCGTCAAAGGGGCAGTTGCGGCCGGGCGAGGCGAATTCCTCGGCCAGGATCGTCCATTGCAGCTCGGGGTCGATCACGGTCAGATCGGCCGGCCCGCCCACCGTCAGCGACCCCAGGCCCAATCGGTCGATCCCGACCAGTTGGGCCGGGTTTGCCGTCATCATCGCCAGCATCTGTGGCCAGTCGATCACGCCGTCTTCGATCAGGGCCTTGACGTACAACGGCAGCGCGGACTCCAGTCCGACGATCCCGAATGCGGCGTCGGCAAAATCCGTCTGCTTGCGATGCAGTGGATGCGGTGCGTGGTCGGTTCCGAGGATCGTGATTGTGCCGTCGGCGATGCCCGCCTTGAGCTGCGCGATGTCGCCTGCCGTCCGCAGCGGGGGGTTCATCTTCGCCATCGTGTTGTAGCCGTCGCAGGCGTCCTCAGTCAGCAACAGGTGGTGGGGAGTGATCTCGGCCGTCACTGGCTGACCCTCGGTCCTGGCCCGGCGGATGATCTGGACCGAATCGCCGCTGGAAAGATGCTGCGCGTGATAGCGACACCCGATCGACCGGTTCAGCCGAACGTCGCGCTCGATGATAAGTTCCTCGGCCATCGCGGGCCAGCCGACAAGCCCCAGGCGCGTCGCCGTGACGCCGGCGTTCATGGAAGCGCCATTCGTCAGCGTCGGCTCCTGGCAGTGTTGCATGAAGCAGCGATCGACCTCGTGGACGGTCCTGAGCACGTGGTCCATCATCGACGCATCGGCAACGCAATCGCCGTCGTCGGAGAAGGCAACCGCACCGACTTCGGCCATGCTCCGGATCGCCGCCAACCGCTCGCCCCGCCGTTGGTGTGTCGCGCAACCGACGACAAAGACACGCGCCCGGTTGGCCTGCTCGGCTTTGTGTTGAACAAACTCGACCATCTCGGCGGTGTCGATTGGCGGGTGGGTGTTGGGCATGCAGCAGATGGTCGTGAACCCGCCCTCGATCGCGGCCGCAGCGCCGCTGGCCACCGTCTCGTCATGCTCGGGATCGGGCTCCCTCAGATGGACGTGGATGTCGATCAAGCCCGGAGCCACGATGCAGCCGTCCGCGTCGATTCGCTTGGCCTGGTTGGATGGAGGGATCGACCCGATTTCCGCAATCACGCCGTCGCGGATCAACACGTCCGCAGTCTGGTCAAAGCCGCGGCCGGGGTCGATCACGCGCCCACCTTGGATCAGGATCTGCGACATTCGCGGCGATTCTAGCACGGCTGTGAGCGTGGGAGCAGGTCTTGGGACATCGGTGCAAAACGAACATCGCCCACCGTGGAATCACGATGGGCGATGCGTAGGAATCGAACGAGAGGCGGCTGTTAGTTGGTGCAGCACGCCTTGGTGCAGTCGGGCCCACAGCCGCTGACCGAGCCGAGGCTGACCTTCGTGACGACCGGAGCGTCGGACTTGGCGGTTGCCGCTTGTCCCTGGTACTTGGCCATCTCTTCGCTGACTATTGCGGCAAGGGTCTTGCTGGCTGCTTCAAGGGCACAGCCCTTCGCGCCGATCTTCTCTTGCATCTGTGCGACGGCTTTGAGATAGGCGTAGGCAGCCTTGCGAACGGCGGCATCGGTCTTGGCACAGCCGAAAGCGACGTACGTAGCGTTTGCAGTTTCGCTCTTGACCTGTGCAACTTGACGGGCCTTTGCAGCGGCCGCACACTTTGCTGCACACTCTTGGCTCCTAACCTGTGCGACTAGGGCAGCCTTAGCAGTTGCAGAGCATTGTGGATTCTTATCAGATTTGACCTGTGCAACTTGAGCGGCCTTTCCGGCGGCAGTACAACATTGTGACTTCGTATCTGATTTTACCTGAGCGACCTGCGCGGCCTTGGCAGCGGTGCAACATGCGGAAGCGTTGCCACTCTTGATCTGTGCAACCCGAGCGGCCTTGGCGGCGGCGCACTGCGCTTGCTTGTCAGAAGTCACCTGAGCGACTTGCGCGGCCTTGGCGGCGTGGGGGCAAACGGACCCACTCTTGACCTGTGCAACCTGTGCAGTTTTCGCTGCGGTGCAACAAGCCGGTGCGGCGGGTGACCTGACCTGAGCGACGTTCGCCGCTCGCGCGGCCTTCGCGGCAGCGCACTGAGCTTGCTTGTCGGAGGTCACTTGCGCGACCTTGGCAGCTTCCGCCGCCTGGCATTGAGCGATCTTGCATTGCTTGACTCCGTCACATGGGGCCAGGGCGGTGGCTGAGGTCGTCAGCCCGGCCGCACAACACACAAGGACGAGGGTCGCGAGGGTTGTCTTGAACACTTGAGATTCCTCCGTTTGGATTCGGCTTGTTGGGTCAAATTGATCGGTCTGAATACGTTTGGCTGCATTGATGGCTCGCCAATCGTCCCGAATTGTACCTGGCAAACGTCCCGGATGCTCAGGATTATTCGGATCATCGCCCTTTTTTTCAGTTGATGATGAGGAATTGGCTGGGTCGAAGTGGATATTCCCCATTTTCGCCGGTCTCCCGGGGGTGCCGGCCGCGACCGGAGGGTTGCCCCGAGGCCCCTAGGATCACGCATCATGTGCTCGGCTGGAGATCGAACGACCGTTTCCCGAAGCCGGCTGTCGGAGCGAGCCAAAAGCCTCCCTTCCTCGCCGGGGGTCTACCTCCTGAAGGACGCCGAGGATTCGGTGATCTACGTGGGCAAGGCGGGCTCACTTCGCAATCGGGTCGGATCATATTTCGTGGCTTCGGCCGACCTCGGGTCCAAGAAGCAGCCGATGCTCGACCTGATCGTGGATTTCGACGTCATCGAGTGCGAAGGAGAGTGGGAAGCGCTGCTCATGGAGGCGCGGCTCATCAAGGATATCCGCCCGCGCTTCAATACGATGCAATTGGATGACAAGACCTTCCCGTATTTGGCCATCACGATGCGGGACGATTTCCCCGGCATCTTCATCACTCGAACCCCGGCTGATCCTGAATACAAGGGCGCGAAGATCTATGGGCCGTTCACTTCGGTCAATGCTTTGCGCGAAGCCGTACATCTGCTTGAGCGCGTTTTCAAGTACCGCACGTGCACGTTGAGCATCAAGGCTGACGACCCGAGGAATGAGCGATTTCGCCCGTGCCTGCTTCATTCTATTGGTCGATGCACAGCCCCATGTGCCAATCGCATCACCAAGGCGAAGTATCGGCAGGACATTCAGCGGTTTATGCGGTTCCTTGAATCCAAGCGAAGTGTGATGTTGCGGGAGTTTCGCGCAGAGATGGAGGAGGCCTCAAACGCGCAGGAGTACGAGAAGGCAGGGGTCTTGCGTGATCAGATTCACGCGATCGAGAAGCTCGACGAACGGGAGAAACGCTACCGCCAAACAGCCGACATCTGGCAGCCGGAGGTCACTGTCTTTGCGGCTGATCCCGCAGCGGGTCTGCGCTCGCTGCGCAAAATCTTAGGGATCGACGACGATTTGCGCTGTATGGAAGCGATCGATATCGCGCACCTCCAGGGCGGTGAGACGGTCGGCTCGAAGGTCTGCTTCATCGACGGCCGGCCGTTCAAGGATGGCTATCGTCGCTACAAGATCGAGACGGCGGCGGCCAGCGATGATTACATGGCGATTCGCGAAGTCGTCAGTCGTCGGTATCGGGATGCCGGTGATGGCAACGAGTTGTATCCGGATGTAATTCTCATCGACGGCGGACTCGGACAACTCCACGCTGCGCTTGAAGCGTTCGATCAGCTTCAGATGAAGCCGCCGATGGTGATCAGTTTGGCCAAGAAGGAGGAACTGATCTACGTGCAGCAGCGCACGGAGCCGATCAAGCTCGGGCGCGAGAATGCGGGGTTGAAGCTATGCCAAGCGATGCGCGACGAAGCGCATCGTTTCGCACAGCACTACCATCACATTCTGCGGCGCAAGGCGACGTTGGATGAGTAGAGGAACTGGTCACTGAAGTGACCAGGCCGCAACTCAAGTGGATTACTCCACGTGCTCGTCCATCAGTGTGCGGGCCTCGGTCCACGCGCGTTGGAGCAAATCGCTGACACCGAGATCCGCCGCCCATCTATTGAGATATGCCTGATCGAGTTGGTCGAACTGAATTCGCATGACTCCGATAACATCATCCCATTGGCGCTCGGAGGTCCCGCCGCCAGCTTTGTACCACTCGAACTTGCTCAGAATTGTGTCTTCGGGTGACGCGACCGGATACTGCTCTTCGTGATCCTCGAAGGGGCGGGCAAGCACTCTGCGGGACCAAGCGGACTGATCGAAGCTCCTGGTCTTGGGTGCAAAGACATCAAGTTTGTACATCGTTTCGAGGTGAATCACATTGAACGATCGTTGCTGCTGGATGGCCTGGCGGATCATGCTCTCGTCGATGTAGTACGCATCTTGCAAAAGATTGACGAGCTGTGCGACGTGTTTGAGATGCACGGTGGCGATGAGGCCGATGTCGGCCGTTGAACGCGAAATGCCGTGCGTTGAACTCGCAACAGAACCGCCGATGTAGTACTCAATTCCGAGTTCGCGAAACGCTTTCGTGAACGGAACAATCGCTGCAACATCATCCCGTGTACTCATGCGGATCGCTTCAAGATGTATGCTCGAACCCGGCTCGCGAGTTGTTTGCCATAGTGCACCTCTACAAAGAGCAGCTTTCGATCAAGCTCGGACCACGCCGGATGCGCTCGGGCGATCGCCTGCATTGAACGCCAACGAGCTTGGTTGCTCAATTGGGAAGCGAGTTTCCCCCGTCGGTCAGGCCCTGCTTGACGCAGCAAACCAATACGCACACGCTCAATTTCGGGGTGGGTATCGTTCACGCACCCATTATACGTTCTTTGACGGGGATCTTGGTACGCTTCGATGATGTTGAACGGTCTTCACATCGAACAGTCCGGGGACGACGTTCTCATCTGGATCAAGGCCGTGCCGGGGGCGTCGCGCGACGAGATTGCCGGCGTCGTCGGCGCTCGACTGAAAATCCGCATCAGCGCCCCGCCCCAAGGCGGCAAGGCGAACGAAGCGATCTGCAAACTCATTGCTTCCGCGCTCGGCGTAAGGGTGAAGCGCGTGAGCATCGAGTCAGGTAAGACCAATCCCCAGAAGATCGTTCATATTCGTAACGCTGTACTCGCTGATGTGACGAGCGAACTGACGTAGCCGTCGGCGGAAGCCGGCGGTTTCTTCGTATGCGCGGTAACTGAACGCAAAAAGAAAACCTCGCCCTTCCGGGCGAGGCTAATGGTTTCGACGTTTCGACGTTTGGGCGTTTCGACGTTTCTCACGCCGGGCTTGGCATGACGTCGCCGGTCGGCTCTTGGCCGGGCTCGTCGTCCTTCGCCACCTTCGCCGGCGTCTTTGCCTCAACGGGCTTGGCCGCTTCGGCTTCGAGCAGTTCAGCCACGGTCGGCTTGTCCAGTCGCTCGCCGCGAATCAACCGCTGCACTTCTTCGCCCTGCAATGTTTCGTATTTCAGTAGCGCCTCGGCGACGGCAGCGACGTTTTTCCACTCTTTGCCGAGGAGGCGCTCGGCGTCGGCGTACGCTTCGTCGATGAGGCGCTTGATCTCCTCGTCGATGATGCGAGCCGTGCCGTCGGAGTATTCGCGCTCAGCGATAAAGACATCCCGTGACTCGCTGCCGCCGTAGTACACGAAGCCCAGTCGCTCGGACATGCCCCATTCGAGGATCATGTGGCGGGCGAACTGGGTGGCCTGCTGGATATCCATCGCAGCGCCGGAGGAGACGTCGTCCGTCTTGCGTTGCTCGGCGATGCGCCCGCCGCACAAGACGCGCATTGTCGCCAACAGATACCGGCGAGCCAAACCGTAGCGATCCTTTTCCGGCAGGCTGAACGTCGCGCCCAGCGCCTGCCCGCGTGGCATGATCGTGACTTTGTGAAGCGGGTCGGCGTGCTTTGTCATGGCTTGGATGACGGCGTGACCGGCCTCGTGATAGGCGGTGGCGATGCGCTCGTCCTCCTCGATTTTGCGCGAACGCTGAGCGCGCCCGAAACGAACCTTGTCGCGCGCCTCTTCGAGGTCGTCCATCTCGACGAAGTCTTTGTCGGCCATGGTGGCGAGAATGGCGGCCTCGTTGACGATCGCGGCGAGATCGGCGCCGGAGAACATCGGCGTTCCCCGTGCCAACCGCTCGAGATCCAGGCCGGGGACCATCTTCACCTTCTTGGCGTGGACTTCGAGGATTTGCTTGCGGCCAAGGATGTCCGGCCATGACACGAGCACCTGCCGATCGAACCGTCCCGGTCGCGTCAGGGCGGGATCGAGCACATCAGCACGGTTTGTGGCGGCGATGACGATGATCTGATCGTTGGCCTCGAATCCGTCCATCTCGACGAGGATGGCGTTGAGCGTTTGTTCGCGCTCGTCGTGACCGCCGGTAGTAAACCCGCCGCCGCGCCGTCGCCCCACCGCGTCGATCTCATCAAGGAAGATGATGCATGGTGAGTTGTCTTTCGCCTGCTTGAACAGGTCCCTGACGCGGCTGGCCCCCACGCCGACAAACATCTCTACGAAATCCGAGCCGGAGATGGAAAAGAACGGCGCGTCCGCCTCGCCGGCGATGGCCTTGGCGAGCAGGGTCTTGCCGCAGCCCGGCGGACCGACGAGCAGCACGCCGCGCGGGATGCGCCCGCCCAGGCGCTGGAACTTCTTGGGGTTCTTGAGGAACTGGACGATCTCCACGAGTTCCTCCTTCGCTTCATCGACACCGGCCACGTCGTTGAACGTGACGCTGACGTTCTCCTTGTTGGAGAGGCGATGGCGTGACTTGCCGAAACTCCCCAACATGCCGCCGGGTCCGGCTCCGGCCGAGCGCATCGACCTCGCGATAAAGAACCAGATAATAAGGATGAGCAAAAGGAACGGCGCCAGCGTAATCAGCAGTTGCATCCAGATGCTGGTGCCGGTGTCGGCGTTCCATTTGACCGGCATCTCATCCAACTGCTTGAGATAGAACTCACGATTGGCGGCGTCGATCTGGACCCAGACCGCGGTCCCCTCTTTCTTCCCTTGCGGGAAGCCCGTGGTTCCCGGCCGGATGGTTCCGGTGATTCGACCGTCGTGAACGACGAGCGTTTTGTCAGGGTCGAAGTGGCCGTTGGCGATGTGCTGCTTGAACTCCTGCCAACTGCTGATCTCCATGCCCCGGTTCTTGGTGCCGCTGAGCAGTACGAAGAGCATGATGAGCAGGGCCAGGATCATGACCCAGCTCATGAGCCCGCGGCTGAGCTTCACCGGCGGGGGTGGTGTCGGCGAGCTCTTGGGGCTTTCGGTCGGGCCGGACTCACGCGACTGAGGCGTTTCGGCTGATCCCTGATCGGTTTGCTTGTGGTCGTCAGACATAGTGTTGTCGATTCACGGCGCTCCATTCACCAGTCCGCCTGCATCTCGGTCACGATGTCCCGAGCCAGGCGTTGGACGACGGCAAACGCGCCGAGTTCGATTTGCTCGCTGGTCGGCCTGGACGGGACAAACAGGGCGTGTCCCGAAAACGACTCCCGTTGTACGAGCGGCCGGCCGGTGCGCTGATCCCTCCACTGGAAGTCGATCGTCACGCTGAGGACGACTTCTTCAGACAATCCGGTCAGTCGCGATTTAGAAAGTTGATCTCTCTGAACGCTGCGGACTCGTCCGGTAAGAATAGTATCCGCGCGGGCGGGAGAGGTCACCTTATACGGCGTACGAGCCTCGATCTGCTTGATCAGCGCGTCCGCAAGCTCGAACTCGATTTCGCGATCGAATGTGTTGTTCTCGAAGATCTGCACGGAGACGGTGGAGATTCCGCGGGGGAACGGCGAGACGGTGGCATAACCCTCGGTCGGGTCGGACGCGCACCCACCCCCCAGCATCGCACCGAGAAGGACGATTCGGCAGTACCAAGTGAGACGGATCATGGCGGTTGACTCCCCGGTGATGCCTCGGACGAGTTCGCCGGTTGTTCCGCCTGCGGTGGCTCGACTTGCCCGAGCATTGCCGCCCGCAGCGCGTCGTAGTCGGGCGCCTCGGCCAATACGCTCGGCGGGAGCCGACCGATGATATCGCCCATCATCCGCAAGGCTTCGTTGACGGCCAACGAGCGGGGATACTGGCTCAGTAGGCGGCGCACCGTCATCTCGGCCGCGATCGGATCGTCTGTTTGGTTATACCATCTGGCGATGCCAAGGAGTTTGCGTGCATCGGACTCGTCGATCCGGCTCAGCAACCCGTCGGCGCCGACTCTTCGCGCGGTGGCCGGCTCCATGGCCTTGAGCTCGTTGAGCCTGGCGCGCGCTTCGCGCAAGCCCGCGATGTCGAACTCCGGTCCTTTGAACGTGGCCAAATGCGCGTAGATCAGGCGGCGACGCGCTTTACTGATCCATCGCGAGTCGGAGTAATTCTCGATGAAGATCGAGTACATCTCGACGGCCAGGTCCATCTGGCGGCGTGTGAAGTAGAAGTCCGCCAGTTCGATGGCCGCCTGTTCGGCCAGCCGACTTCCGGGCAGCCGTTCCTGGATCCGTATCAATAATTCCTCGGCTTCGTCGGAAGCGTCGATGATGCGCATGCCCCAGAGCTTGCGCTTCTGCCCCGCGGCGAAGCGTTGGGCGATCTGGAACTCGCGTTGCAGCGCTGTTACGAACACTTCGCTTCCGGGGAACGCGCGCACAACAAACTCGTAGTCGAACAGGGCCTGGTAGAAGCTGTCCTGCGCCACCAGCGCGTCGGCGCGGATGAGATACGCCTCCGGCAACAGCGGATGATGCTCGTTGCGCTCGATCCATGCCGCAGCCAAGTGTTCGGCTCGCTCGTAGTCTTCTTCGGCCAGCGCTCGGCGAGCGACCGCCAACCGTCCCTCGGGCGAGGCGGGATCGACGGATTCACTCCCCTGCCAGGTATCCTGCTCGGAGAGGATGTATTGCTCCTGACCGACGGCAACGGTCGCAGCGACACCCAGAAGTATTGCGGGGACCGACCGGCCAACGACACCTGGCATGAGCATGTGGGGATGGTACGTTGGGCTCGGCGGTTGCTCAATCGAGCCCACCCAGGTGCAGGAGGGCGGATTCGGTGAATCGAGCTGTGAGATGAACGTTGTCGTCCTCTACAACCCAATAGCCGGAGCGGGCAAGGCCGGGGCCGCGGCCCAGCGGATTGGTGAGGCCGTTCGTGGGGTCGGGTTGCAGGCCGTCCTCGCCGAGACCCGCATCAAAGCTGCTGACGACTGGCTCGATGCTCAATTGGCGGAGGCCGGGGCGCTTGTTGTCGTCGGCGGCGACGGTGCGGTGCGGCTGGCGGCCGAACCGGCGATCCGGACCCAGACGCCGTTGTACCACTTCCCGTCCGGCACGGAGAATCTGTTCTCCCGCGAGTTCGGGATGGATCGGCGCGTGCAAACACTGTTGAGGGCCCTGGAGCGCAACGAGCCTCGGCTGGTTGACGTTGGCGTCGTCAACGGGCGAACTTTCCTCCTCATGGTCTCGGTTGGGTACGACGCTGAGGTCGTTCACGATCTGGCCGGTCGTCGGGGATCGTCGATCTCGCATTGGTCGTACCTGGGACCGAGTATTCGTCAGCTCCGAACGTGGCGACCGTCTCGATTGGCCGTGACGGTCGACGGCGAGCGAATTGACCTTGGCCGACAAGGCGCGGTCGTCGTCGCCAACAGCCGGCAATATGCTTGGCGGCTCGACCCGGCGCAGCGGGCGGTGATGTCCGACGGCCTGCTCGACGTGCTGTTTTTTCCGATCGCGTCCAAAGCCCAACTCGTCTCATGGGTCATCAAGTGCCGGCTGCGGCGACATCTGGCTGATCGGAGACTTGTCTACAAACGGGGTCGCGTGATCGAGATCGGCGGCGATCGGCCGCCGCGCTACCAGCTCGACGGTGATCCACCGTCAACGGCTGATAATCCGTCGAGGGTCGAGCCGGCGAGCAACCACCTTCAAATCAGCGTCAGGCCAGGCGTTCTACCCGTTCTAGCGCCATAGTCAGTCGGGGACGACCCCGGTGAGCGGACAACCTAGTCTGAGCATCTGGCCGGGCGGAGTGGGGCTGCCTCAAGTCCCTTGGAGCAGGCTCCGATGTCCAATACGAGGCCCTGGTCTGGGAGCCGAGGGCATTTTCTGCGCAAGGGGAGAAACGAGTGGACATCGCCACCCTGATTGGGCTGCTGCTGGGCTCGGCGCTGGTGCTGATGGCGATCCTTCTGGGCGGCGACCTGATGGCCTACCTCAACGCGCCGTCGGTTCTGATCGTCATCGGTGGGGCGACCTGCGCCACGATGGCCTCGTATCCGCTGGCCCGATTCCTCAAGCTGCCGATCGTCATGAAGAAGACGGTGCTGGCCAAGCCCATCGACACGCTTTCGCTGCTCCGCCAGATCGTCGAGCTGGCCGAGGTTGCCCGACGTGACGGCATCCTGGCCCTGGAAGGGATGGTGGCGGACATGGGTGATCCCTTCCTCGTGGGCGGGATCCAAATGGCGGTGGACGGGACCGATCCCGAGATCATCCAAGTCATCATGGAGACCGAGCTGGAGAATCTGCTGGAGCGTCACGAGGTGGGCAAAGGCATGCTCGACTCGATGGGACGGTACGCACCGGCGTTCGGCATGATCGGCACGCTCATCGGCCTCGTGGCGATGCTCAGCAACATGGATGACCCCTCCAAGATCGGCGCGGGCATGGCGGCGGCACTGCTCACCACCCTCTACGGCGCCGTCTTGGCCAACATCATCTTTCTTCCCATGGCCGACAAGCTGGCCGTGCGGTCATCCGAAGAGGCCCTGGCAAAGACGATCATTATCCAGGGTGTCATGGCGATCCAATCCGGCGACAACCCGCGTGCCGTCGAATCCAAGCTGATGACCTTCATCCCGCCGGCGGAGCGGCCCGCGGTTGAGGATCGGGCGGCCTGACATGGCGGGCAAGCGTCGGAAAAAGCCGGTCAAGGGCGTCCCGGAGTGGGTGGTGACCTTCGGTGACATGATGTCGCTGCTGCTGTGCTTTTTTATCTTGCTTCAGATGTTCTCTGAGTTCAAGCGGGATCACGAGTATCAACGGGTCATTACGGCGATCAAGGAGGCGTTCGGATACGCCGGCGGCGTTGGCGTGCTGCCCGTCGACGATCCGCCCGTCAGCTCTATCATCCAGCATTTCGAAGAGATGGCGGTCAAGCGCTTCGAGGACGTCAACAGCAGCCAATCGCCCACAAAGAGCATCGAAGGCCGGCGAATGCGGGTGAAAAAGCTGCGCGAGGGCGTGGTCTTCACGATCGGCGGGCCGACCATGTTCGACGAGTTCTCGGCCCAGATTAAGCCCTCGGTGTATCGAGAGCTTCAGAAGCTGTCGGTGCTGCTGGCGGGTCGCAGCAACAAGATTATCGTTCGTGGTCACACGGCCGCCAAGTACATACCGGAATCCTCGCCCTGGAACGACCTGGACGAGCTGGCCTTTCAGCGGGCCCGCCACGTCAAGGATGTCCTCGTGGAGTTGGGGCTTCAGGACCGGGTGTTCCGCCTGGAGGCCGTCGGGACCCGCGAACCGGTTCGCTCGCGGGCCCTCGAACCCGCAACGGCGGCAAAAAACCGCCGAGTCGAAATTATCCTGACCGAGCAGTTGGTCGAGGAAGCCAATACGGATGCTGACTTTACGGACCCGGATCTCGCCCGAGGAGGCTGACACATGCCCGACGAAACTCCAGACCCCGAGGTGGGCAAGAAGAAGTCGCCTCTCAAGACGATCATCCTTGTCGTTGTCATTCTTCTCGTCGAGGCGGGTGTCTTCGTCGGTGTGATGATGATGCACGATCCTCAACTGGTTGAGGCGAATCCGCACGCGGCCGCCATCGAAATCCCTGAAGAGGAAAAGATTGTCGAGTTGCGGGTCATCGACGCGAGACTGCCGAACAACAAATCCGGCGTGACGTACCTCTACGACACGCAGGTGTGGGTGCAGGTCAAGAATCGTTACTCGGAGCAGGTGGCCGATCAGCTCGATCGATTTCACAACGAGATCAAAGCTGAAGTCACCGCCATCTGGCGCACGAGCGATCCTCGTCACTTCCAAGAGCCGAAGCTGGAGAACCTGACGCGCAAAGTTAACGCGTTGTTGGATGCCCGATTCGGCGCGGATCCCCAAACCGGCGAGACGATTCTCGCGAAGAGTGTCATTGTGATGCAGCCCGGGTTCCGCATCGACAGCTAAAATTGCGCCACCGATCACTCTACAGGATCACGCCCGAATCGGCCGATGGCTAGGGATGTCGCCGACCGAGCTCGTGGCGCGGTCGCGGTACGCCGTTGTTTTGGAAGCGATTGATTGATGGCTGACGAAGCGCCGAACGTCGAAGAACCAACTCCGGCAGAGCCCGAGTCCGAGGCGGCCGAGCAGCCCGAGTCCGAGGTCCCGGCGCACGAGGGTTCAGCGGAGCAAGCGGCAACCGACGCGATTGAGAAGGCTGAGGAGGCAGCGCAATCCATCGCCGACGAGACCGCCGCCGAGACCGCGGTCGAGACTGCAGCCGAGCCGCACGGTGCCGAAGCGGTGCAGCTTCCTGATTTCGCCCCGCCGGAGCAGGATCCTGAGCGAGCCGCGGCAACCCTGGGGCTCTTGCATGATGTTGAACTGAACGTCAAGATCGAGCTTGGCCGCACCCGAATGTATGTCGAGGATGTGCTTCGACTGAATGAAAATTCGGTGATCGAGCTCGACAAGGCGGCCGGCGATCCGGTGGACATCTTTGTCAACGATCGCCATGTGGCGCGCGGCGAGGTGCTGGTGCTCAACGAAAATTTCTGTGTGCGAATAAGCGAGATCATCCAACCGGCGAAGCCGGGAGAAAAAAAGAACCCCGGCTGAACTGATCTGGCCCGCAGGATGCGGGATCCGTCGGAGGATCCGACGGTCAAGCCAAGGATTGGCGACATGACGCTTCGGACCGCGCTGCCGTGGATGGCGGCGACAACTTTGGTGACTTTGGTTTGTGTGGCGTCGCATGTCGCGGGCGCGCAAGACAACACTGAGGCGGCCAACAATCCCGCAACACTGTCCGCGCCGCAGGCCGTCGGGGAGCCGAGCGCCTCTCCAAGCGGGGCTGCTTCGCCGGGCGCCGACAGCGCAGAAATTGCGCCGGTCAGCGTTGAGATTCCCCTCCACGAGTCAACACCGCTCGGTCGACCCAACACCATCTTCAGCGCGCGCCCACAGGACGATCCCAGCGCCGAGAAGAAAAGCGTGTTGGCCGTTCTCGATCCACGGACCAACGGGGCGCTCCGGACTGCCGGCGCATTGACGCTCGTGGTGATCCTCCTGTTGGCCACGCGCTCAGTGCTGAAGCGATTCGGCGGTCCGCTGACCGGCGGTCGGCCGTCCGGCGTGTTGCAAGTTCTAGCGCGGTTCCCGATCGGACGCAGCCAGCACCTCGTGCTGTTGCAGCTCGGGCGCCGGATTGTCCTGGTGCATCAAGCCAAGACCGGGATGACCAGCTTAAGCGAAGTGTCGGATCCCGATGAGGTAGCTCAACTCCTGGCCCGCGTCGAGGCCGGTTCGTCCGAAACGCGATCCGCAGGCTTCCAGACCATCCTCGGGCGGCTGATGAACCACGGCTCCCGCCAGGAATGGGAGCAATTCGGAACCGGCGACCGCAGTACGACCCGCTTTGGGGACGGCGAGGTGATCGACCTGACCCGTCGCGCCCCTCGTCACCGCGCTGCGCCTTCCGCTCGGCGGAGGACCGCTTCATAATGCGCAACGTCCGATGGTTCAATCGAGTCGTCGCGGTGTCGTGTCAGCCGACGCACGGCACGATCTGGTTGCTGGCGGCCATCGCAACTCCGCTGCTCGTGACGAGCGGCGCTGCGGCCCAGACGTCGGAGCTAACCCTCAACCCAATCGCGATCCTGGACGACGCCATGAAGACGATCCCGGGTCTCGATGGCGGATTGAGCAGCTCGCTGAACATTCTGCTGCTGCTGACGGTTCTTAGTCTCGCCCCAGCCATTCTCATTCTCTGCACCTGCTTCACGCGCGTCCTCGTGGTCATGGCGTTGATGCGCCAAGCGATGGGCACGCAGGGGTTGCCGCCGAGTCAAATTCTTACCGGACTGGCGCTGTTCATCACCTTTGTCGTGATGGCCCCGACATTCCAGAGAATGTACGACGAAGGGATTCAACCCTATGCCACTGGGGAAGTGAAGGACTACGCCGTCACTTGGCAGCGCACGAAACAACCGCTTCGTGATTTCATGTTCAGTCAGCTTGAAGCCACCGGCAACTGGTCCGGCGTCTACATGATCCTCGAATATCGGGGCGTCGACACCTCCGATCCGCAGGAACTCACCCGGGCCGATGTGGACATGCTCACGCTTGTCCCTGCGTTCATTCTCAGCGAGCTGAAGATCGCATTCCTGATGGGCTTCCGGATTTACTTGCCGTTTCTCGTGATCGACATGGTTATCGCAAGCATGTTGATCTCGATGGGCATGCTGATGCTGCCGCCCGTGCTCATCTCATTGCCTTTCAAGGTGCTGCTGTTCGTCCTGGTGGATGGCTGGCAGCTTGTGATCGGAACAGTGATGAACAGCATCGTTCAGCCGGAGGCGACATTGGCGGTGACGTCAAGCATCATGGCTGGAGGACCGTAGCCACGTTTGGGGTCACGTCGAATTTCTTGAGAACGCCCGCGCATACGACCCAGTCCGCGGGCCCAACGGGTTGAGATGAGGTACGCATCATGATGACTGATCCTATTGACGTCGTGCGGGGTGCGCTATTGCAGGCGCTCATTATCGCCGTTCCGATCCTTGGCTCCGGTCTGTTCGTGGGCCTGTTGGTGAGCCTGTTCCAGTCAGTAACCCAGATCCAGGAGCAGACGCTGACGTTCGTTCCCAAGATCATCGTCATGATCCTTGTGGCCGTTGTTCTGCTGGGGTGGATCTCCGTTCGCCTGGGCGACTTCGCCTATGAGATGTTCACCGGTTTGTGACGCCGGTGCGTCACGTGCCGCTTCTCGCCTTTCGCCTCTTGCTTGACGGGGTCTGATGAATCAGTTCGTCGCGCTATTGGATCACGTTCCCCCCGCTCTGCTGGTCATCTTCCGCATCGGAGGTCTAGCCATCTATGGACCAGTGATCGGTTCGTCGAGCATTCCGGTCCGTATCAAAGTGATGCTCGCGGTGGTCCTTGGCCTGGCCGTGTATCCGGTGTTGACGACCCAGGAACTCGGGGTCGGGGAATGGGAACTAAATCTATGGTCGCTTGGTCCGGCGATTGCCATGGAACTGATGGTGGGGCTGGTGATCGGATTCCTGGCGAACCTGCCACTGCTCGCGGTGCGGATCGGCGGACTCATGATGGGCCACCAGATGGGGCTCGGTTTCGCGAAATTCTTCAATCCGGCAATGGAGGACAGCGCCGACATCATCGGCCAGATGTTGTTCTTCATGGCCTTGGCTGGATTCCTCCTGTTGGGAGGGCTCGAGATGATGGTGCTGGCGGTGCTGCACAGCTTCCACCATATTCCCCTGGCGACGAATGTCGTCGATGGCTCACTGCTGACGATGCTGGCCGGGGTGCTGACCGCATCCTACGAGCTTGCCCTACGGGTGGCTGCACCATTGCTGACGCTGATTTTTCTGGAAACCGTCGCGATGGGCTTCCTCTCCAAAACGGTGCCGCAGCTGAACATCCTCAGTCTCGGCTTTCCGATGCGAATCCTCGTTGGCCTGGTCATTGTCGCCCTCGTCGTCGGCGTGATCGATGAGGTCTTCCTGGAGTGGTTCAACGAGATGACGAACCTGACGTTTACCTGGATCGAGAACAGATAGGAGACAGTGGGCACGAGGCGACCGGCACGCGCCACGCGTCGGACGGCAAGAGCGCGTGGCGCTCGCCGGACCAAGCCTCAAACCTCAACCGTCAAGTCTTTCCATGGCCGACGATCTTGGTGAAAAAACGGAAGACGCGACGCCCCGACGTCGCCAGAAGGCGCGCAAGTCGGGGAACGTCGCTCGCAGCCAGGACTTGTCCGGCGCGCTGATCCTGCTTGGTGCCACCGTGCTTCTGTTTGTGATCCTTATGCCGACGCTTGGGAAGTTAAAAGTGGTGCTCGAGACACTCCTGGATGGCGACACGTTCGGGAATCCGATGACCCCGGCCGATGTCAAGCTCGTCGTCGCCTACGCAGGTAATGCTGCGGTGCGCATCGGGGCGCCCATTCTGCTGGTGATGTGGCTGGTCGCCTACATGGCGAACTTCTGGCAGATCGGCTGGCTGCTTGCACCGAACTCGATCAAGCCGAGCCTGAGCAAGATCAACCCCATCAGCGGCTTCAAGAAACTCTTCAGCCTGTCGGTGCTGGTCAAGGCTGTACTCGACGTTCTCAAGGTCGTAGTGGTGGTGTTGGTGGCGGTGTGGACGATCGCTCAGCATCGCAACGAGATTCTGGTGATGCCCCACCTTACCGCGATGCAGTGCCTGCACCAAGCCGGGTGGATGATGCTCGATCTGGCGATTCGCGTGATCGCGGTGCTGATCCTCTTGGGCCTCATTGACTTCGCCTACCAGCGATGGAAGCACCAGAAGGACCTCAAGATGACCAAACAGCAAGTGAAAGATGAGATGAAGCAGAGCGAGGGTGATCCGGCGGTCAAGAAGCGCCGTTTTCGCATGCAACAACAAATCGCGATGCAGCGTATCGCCGCCGCCGTTCCCAAGGCCGACGTCGTGGTCACGAATCCCGATCACTACGCGGTTGCCATCCGCTACCACTCCGATGAGATGCACGCGCCGAAGGTTGTCGCAAAGGGCGCTGATATTCTGGCCCTCCGTATTCGCCAGATCGCGCTGCTTCGAGGTATTCCCGTGTTAGAGCGTCCGCCCTTGGCCCGCGCGCTCTACCGCCAGGTTGCCGTCGGTCAGCAGATACCGCCGGAGTTCTATAAAACGGTGGCCGAAGTGTTGGCGTTCGTATACGGACTGAATAAGAGCAGGATGGCTGGATGATCGCGCTTGTGCCAACTCGGGGCTTTGAGGCGGAGCGAGAGCCTACGACTGGACGCGCGGCGTCGTTGCGAATGTGTCCCGACGCGGATGGAGTCACCGGCTGATGGCCACGCCCCAACCAGCGTTGAACTTGCCCAAACCGTTCTATTGGGTGTCGAAGCATCGCCATCTGCTCGTGCCGATCTCGTTCCTGGCCATGCTGATCGTGTTGGTGGTGCCGCTGCCGCCGGCCATCATGGACTTGCTGATCTCCGGCAACATGTCACTGGCGGTGGTGGTGCTGCTGACCACGATTTACATGTTGCGCCCTTTGGACTTCAGCGTGTTCCCGTCGTTGTTGCTGGCGACCACGTTGTTTCGGCTGGTGCTGAACATCGCCTCCACGCGGCTGATTCTTTCCGCTGATGCCGCTACGCCTGAAGAAGCCACGGCCGTCGCCGGGCACGTCATCGAGGCGTTCGGCACCTTCGTGGCCGGGGAGTCCGTGATCGTGGGAGTGATCATCTTCATCATCCTGGTGGTGGTGCAGTTCGTCGTCATCACCAAAGGCGCGACGCGCATGGCCGAGGTCGCGGCCCGATTCACCCTCGATGCCTTGCCCGGTAAGCAAATGGCCATCGACGCCGATCTGTCCGCCGGCATGATCGACGAAGCTCAGGCGAGACACCGACGCGACGAGATCATGCGCGAAGCCGATTTCTATGGGGCGATGGATGGCGCCAGTAAGTTCGTTCGGGGCGACGCCATCGCCGGGATCATTATCACGCTGGTGAACATTGTTGGCGGCTTTGCCATCGGGTCGCTCGAAAAGGGCTGGACCATGGCCGAGTCGCTGATGGTGTTCACGAAGCTGACGATCGGCGACGGTCTGGTGAGCCAGTTGCCTTCGTTCGTGATTGCGATCGCGGCGGGACTGATTGTGGCCCGCACCGGTAACAAGGAGAGGATTGGCGATGAGATTCCCCGCCAGTTGACTTCGCAGCCGATCGCCCTTTACCTGATCTCGGGCTTCTCGATTTTGCTGGCGTTCACCCCGCTGCCGACCTGGCCTCTGCTGTCGGCGGCGGTACTGCTCGGTGGGCTGGCCGCCTCGATCGGCCTCATCGAGCGGCGGACCAAGGCAGCTGTCGAAGCCGAAGCCCGAGCGGAGGCGGCGAAACTGCCGGCTGATCAGACGCCGGTCGAGGACCTGCTGCGCGTGGACACGATGGAGATCGAAGTGGGCTACGGCCTCGTCCAGTTGGTCGACACCGCCCGCGGTGGTGATCTACTCGATCGTATCTCTATGATACGACGACAGTTAGCGGCTGAGATCGGACTCGTAGTCCCGCCCGTGCGGATCCGCGACAATGTCCAGCTCCCCGCCAACACCTATCGCGTCAAGCTACGCGGAGCGGTCATCGGCGAGGGGACGGTGCTGCCGAACCTCTTGATGGCCATGGATTCGGGCCTGTCCACCGGTTCACTCGAGGGTATTTCGGCGAAGGAGCCAGCCTTCGGGCTTGATGCCCTGTGGATTGAGCCCCAATTGAAGCAGCGGGCCGAGACCTTGAACTACACGGTCGTCGATCCCACCAGTGTCCTAGCGACGCACCTCACTGAGCTGGTCAAAGACCATGCCGAGGAGTTGCTGACCCGCGAGGAGGTCAATCGCCTTCTCGATCAGCTCAAGTCAACCTCCCCCAAACTTGTCGAAGAGGCGGTTCCCAGCGTCATCAAGCCGGGCGAAGTGCAAAAAGTGCTGCAGAACCTTTTGCGCGAGCGCGTTCCGATCCGTGACCTGGAGGCGATCATCGAGACGCTCGGAGATTGGGCGGCCCATACCAAAGATATAGATGTTTTGACCGAGTACGTCCGCAACACCTTGCGCCGGACCATATCGAGCCAGCACGCCGAAACCAATGACGAAGGCAAGCAACGGCTGTATTGCGTGACGGTCGATCCGGCCCTGGAGGATTTGATCAATGGATACATCGACCGGGGGCCGAGCGGGACGACGATGTCGATCCCGCCGCAGGTCGCCAATCGAATCGCGACGGCGGTCAGCGAGTCGGCCCAGCCGTTGCTTGGGGCGTCCCATCAACTGGTGGTGTTGACGTCGCCGACCGTTCGTGCTCAACTAAAACAGATTCTCGAGCCGCACCTTCCCGGGGTCGTTGTCCTTTCTTACAACGAGGTCGTCAAGGGACTCGACGTCGAGTCGATGGGTTTGATACAATTAGAGGAGCCGGTTGGGGCTCCGGCGGCATAGGATGCCGCGACAACTAAACGAGCGTCAAGGATCGACGCATCGGGCCGATTGCCAGGGAGGGCAGCGCATGGCCGTCAAGACCTATCAGGCATACACCATGAGTGAAGCGTTGGCAGCCGCCAAGCGCGATCTCGGTGTTGATGCGGTTATTCTTGAAACCAGATCATTCAAGCGCGGCGGCTTCCTCGGTCTGGCGAAGAAGACGATCTTCGAGCTGACGGCGGCGGAGGCGGATCGGGCCGAACTGTCATACGCGAACGACGCCGCGGGTGCGCTCCGGCCGGTCAAGCGCGCCGCGCGGCAGGCCTATGCGCAAACCGGTCGACGAGCGTCTTCCGAGGAGACGCGCCGGCCGGAGCCCAAACTCAAAGGTCAGCTGCGTACACGCCGGCTCGCCCAGGCGATGGTCGAAGCGCATGATCGCCGCCGGCGTAGTGAGGCGGAAGCGCCAGTTCCCGCGCTTGCCCATGACCCCGAGTCGTCGACGTCGCAAGACTCGGCGCTCACCGGTGTCGTCGGGCCGTCTAGGGGCGATCAGCCCGAACCGGTCGCGGCTCCAGTCGGCGGCGAAGGTCGGAAATCGGTGACGAGCCCGGCCCGCGCGCCCAACGCTTGCGATACACTCCAGGGCGCGGGAGGGTCCGCGGGCGATTCGCCGGCAATTGTCTGCAAGCCGAAGCCGGTGGCACGAAGGTTCATCTTGACGCCGGCGGCGGGGGCTGGGCTCTCTGCGTCCCGCGGTTCTTTGATCGGCGGCTTGGGCCATCGCCCCGATCGCGAACATCGAGACACGCCCAGACTCTTTGACGAGACAGCCTCTCGCGGTCGAGACGCGGATGTCTTGGGAAGGGAGTCCGGATCGGAAGCAAGCTCGATGCAAGGCGAGTTGGCGGCCATCAAGCAGATGGTCGGCCAAGTTCTCCAGCACCAAGTGCGGTCGCCGGGAAGGTCGATCCCGAGCATGCCCGCCAAGCTCTTCGACCTGTACCTCGCGCTGCTCAGCCAGGATCTGTCCGAAGAGATCGCCGACCAGATCGTGGAGGAGGTGCGCGAGGCCCTGAGCGCCGCGGAGTTGGATGATGAAGGGACCGTGCGTCGCGCGGTGTTGGATCGGCTCGCCGCTTTCGTGCCGACCGCCGACTCGGCCGTCGCGCCGGTAAGTCCAGACGGCCGGCCTCTGACGATTGCGCTGATCGGGCCGACCGGCGTGGGGAAGACGACGACGCTGGCGAAGCTTGCCGCGTCGTTCAAGCTGACGCACCGTCGCCGCGTGGGCCTGGTCACGTGCGATACCTATCGCATCGCCGCCGTCGATCAGCTCCGAACGTACGCCAACATCATTGGGCTGCCTCTGGAAGTTGCGCTGACGCCGGCTGAGATGAAGCAGGCCGTACATTCCCTGCGCAACTGCGACGTGATTTTGATCGATACGGCCGGGCGTGGTCAGAAGGACACCAGCAAACTCCAGGAGCTGAAGTCTTGCCTCGCCGCGGCCGATCCGCACGAAATTCATCTGGTGTTGGCCAGCACCGCGAGCGAGAAGGTTCTGCTCCAGGAAGCCGAGGCGTTCGCTGAGGTCGGCGCTGACAAGGTGGTCCTGACGAAGCTTGACGAAGCGGTGAGTTTCGGTCTGCTGATCAACGTTATCCAGAAGGTCGGCAAGCAGTTGAGTTTCATTACCACCGGACAGGAAGTTCCGGACCACATTGAAGTGGGGCGTCCTGGGCGTCTGGCCGAGCTCGTGCTGGGGGCAGAGATTCACGGATGAGCGACCAAGCGACGCAGCTTCGAAAGCTGGTGCAAGGCAGCGCGGCGGCGCGGCGGCCGACGGTGTCGGCCTACGTGCCGCCAAGCGTTCGAAGCGGCGAGGTGAGTTACCGTCCTGCGCCAAGCCGACATCGGAACGGGCGCCGATCCGTGATGCAGCGGGTCGGGTTGGCACGGGCCGTCGCGGTCACCTCCGGCAAAGGGGGTGTGGGCAAGACCAACCTCGCGGTGAATCTGGCGGTGTGCTTGGCGGCGCTGGGCAAAAAAGTGTGCCTGCTCGATGCGGACCTTGGGTTGGCGAACGCCGATGTCCTGTGCAATCTCAGCCCCAAATTGACCCTGGAGCACGTGGTAAGCGGCCGCTGCCGCCTCGCCGAAGCGATGCTCCTGGCCCCGGGGGGGTTCCGCCTGATTCCCGGCGCCTCGGGTGTGGCCCGCCTGGCGGATCTGGATAGTGAGCACCGGCTGCGGCTCCTGACGCAGCTTGCGGCGCTTGAGCGGCTGGCCGACGTAGTGGTCATTGACACCTCCGCTGGCCTCAGTGCCAACGTCCTCGCCTTTGCGGCCGCAGCTCACCGGGTGCTCGTGACGACGACCCCCGAGCCCACGGCGATCACCGACAGCTACGGCATGATCAAGGCACTTGTCGGTCAAGCCCCCAAGGCCCGGATCGAGCTCGTGGTGAATATGGTCAGCCATGAGCAGGAGGCATCGTCCGTTTTTCACCGCATCGATCGGGTGAGCCGAACCTTCCTGAAGCGCTCGATTGACTACGCCGGCGCCATCCCGATGGACGACCAGGTTCGCGAGGCGGTGCGGCAGCGCGTGCCGTTCGTGCTCTATGCTCCGGACACGCCGGCAACCGAAGCCATGAGGCGGTTGGCCCGCCGCGTGGCCGGCGTCGGTGACCCCAATCCCCTTGACTCGCCCCCCGGGGGGGGGTTCTTTGCTCGTGTGGCGTCCTGGCTTGCCCGGACCCACGATTCTCCTACCGTCCGTACAAACGCTTGAGTTGGATCTAAAATGGGTCGATATCGGTCGCTTGCCCTGAGCCTTGCTGTGGTGCTGATGAGTACGTCCACCGGCAATGGGCCTTCGCCATGAGCAAGACACCCAGTAAGGTCATCGCCGGATGTTTTGCATTGGCTGCGTTTGCGGTTGCCGTCTTGGCCGGTCTGGCCGGGGGCAACTCGGCCGTGTCCATCCTGACCCGGGCCCTCATCGCCATGATTGGCTGCTACCCGATCGGGCTGATGATCGGCGTGATCTGTCAGCGGGTGATGAGCGATCACATCGAGGCCCATCGCGAGCCGGCGACGATGTCACCATCATCGCCGTCCGATTCGCTCGCCGGATCACAGGCGAGCGCGACGACGGAGGCGAAATCCGAATGATGCCCTCACTGCAAGGGACCGTGACTTGTCGTATCATTGAATTGTTCGATATAGTACGAGCGTCTTTTGCCAGGGAATGGCAGGGCAGCTGAAAAAGCTAGCCAAGGTCAAGGAGCCGACCGATGCCGAAGACGAAGACCAAGACGAAGATCAAAACCAAGACAAGAACGCCAGCCGCCAAGCGCAAGCCCGCCCGGCGGACGCCGGAGGCCGTCAGCCTCAGTGAGATGACCACTGAGGAAGTGTGGAAGGCCTACCAGCGCACTGACACCCAAGAGATACGCAACTTCCTCATCGAGCAGTACCTTCACCTGGTCAAGAGTACGGCCGAGCGCATGCACATGCGCCTGCCGGGCGAAGTCGATGTTGAAGATCTGATGTCGGCGGGCTTGTTCGGGCTGATGGATGCGATCGACGCGTTCGATCTGGGGCGCGAGGTGAAGTTCGAGACCTACTGCACACAGCGAATTCGAGGCGCCATCTTTGACGAGCTGCGGGCCATGGACTGGGTGCCGCGGCTCGTGCGCTCTCGGACGGCCAAGCTCGACCGGGTCCGCAAGCGGTTCGAGATGGAGTCCGGGCGCAAACCCACGGACCGGGAGCTGCGCCAACGCCTTCAGGTCTCCGGGTCGGAGTTCAGCAAGATCAGCAAGGATTCCAAGCCGGTCAACGTCGTTTCCCTGAACCGGAAGTGGTTTGAGACGGACTCGAGCAAGGACATCCGCGAGATCGACGTGATCCAGGATAACCGGCAGGAGGATCCGCTGTCTCAACTTCAGAAGCGGGACCTCAGGCTGCTCATCACCAAGGGGTTGTCCAGGGCGGAGCGCCTCATTGTCATTCTCTACTACTACGAAGAGATGACGATGAAGGAGATCGGGGTCACGTTGGATCTGTCTGAGTCTCGTGTCAGCCAGATGCATAGCTCGATTCTCGCTCGGCTTCAGGCGCAGATGCAGTATCGCGACAAAGAGTTCTGAGCGCCCCGGCGGCGCACGCTCGGACGCTGGCGCGGCCGGCTGGGTTGGTGGCGGTTGTGCGCGGTCGTCGTGAGTTCTCGGACGTTCGCCTCGCGGCCGGAACGATCTGGCGACCAGCCCGGGATTGGGCGGCTGGCCTGGCGGCTACACCGCGACTTTGAAACAACCGATGTCGTTCCCGGGGCGAGCTGTCCGCGCGGCGACGGTGCAGCCGGATTCTTCCATTGCTTTCTAGACCTGGGATTCAGCGATGGCCCAAGCACGCGGACTGCGTATTCGACAACACGAGCGATGGGAGATCGAGCTGCCCGTGGAGTTCGTCGTCTGCGACGAGCACCGCCTGCAAGTGCGTTTCAGCTCCGTCTCGGCCGCCGTGGATGACGGTGGATTGCGGGGGACTTCGATCGACATAAGCCCCGGCGGATTGGCGTTGGCGAGCCGTCAGTTCGTGCCCCGGTCCTGCGAGGGGGTTGTTCGAGTGTTTGAAACAACGCCGATCGGAACCCGGGGCGACGGTACGCCGATTCTCCAGCTCATATTCGAGCAACCGGCCAAGGTGCGCCGCGTCAGAATGATCTCTCACGACCCGTTGTACAAGGTCGGCCTCTCGTTTCTCGATCTCGATCCGCAGATGGAGCAGAAGATCGCGGCACTGCAGGCATTGACGCCGCACGGCACGACCGAGCGTGAAGCGACGCGGAGGCGTGCAGATGAATAACCACGACGTCTTCCTCGAACGGGCGCTGTTGGAGGAAGAACGAATCACAACGGCCCAACTCGAGACGGCGCGCCGCCACGCCCGAGAGCACGACGTGGATCTCGAAGACGCTCTCCTGGCGATGTCGGCGGTCGGCAGCACTGAGCTGGCGATGGTCAAGGCGGACGTCTGTGAGGTTCCCTTTGTTGAGTTGGCTGAGTATGAGGTCTGCTTCGCCAACACCCGGATCGTCCCGCGATCCCTGGCTGAGCGATTCCTCCTCTTCCCGCTGTTTCTCATCGACGGCGTACTCACGCTGGCCACGGACGATCCGCTGAACCTCGAAGCGCTGGACCAAATCCGCCAGGTCACTCGGTGCGAAGTGGATGCCGTGCTGTGCGATCGAACTCGTCTGCGGAAGTTGATCAGCCGGGCCTATCGACTCGCGCATGATCAGGCGCCCCAAGACGACGACGAATCAAGGCACGAGATCAACGCGAGCAGAGACGATCGCAAACAACCGATCGTCGCCGCCGTCAATCAGCTCTTGGCCGATGCCGCTGGCCTCGACGCTAGCGATGTGCATATCAGCCCCGACGAGTCCGAGCTCCATGTGCGATACCGAATAGACGGCGTCCTTCGAGAGCAGCACGCCCCCCCTTTGTCCATGCACCCCGGCATCGTGCAGCGACTGAAGGTCATGGCCAGTCTCGACCTCACGCAAACGAGGCGGCCGCAGGATGGAAAGTTCCGCTACACCCACGACGGCGCGATGATCGAAGTGCGCATGTCCACGGTTCCCACCGTCTGCGGCGAGAACGTGGTGCTGCGCCTGCTGCCCAGTTCGCAAACGGTCCATGACTTCCAGCAGTTAGGTATTCCGCCGCGCATGATCGTCGAACTCGAGGAGCTCATCGTTCGACCCTATGGGATGCTGCTGGTCACCGGCCCGACGGGTGCGGGTAAGACCACGACGCTGTATTCGGTGCTGCGCAAACTCAACGATCCCTCGCGCAACATCTTGACGATCGAGGATCCGGTCGAGATCCGTCTGCCCTATGTCCGCCAAATCCAGGTTCATGCTCAGATTGGGCTGACGTTCGCCACGGCACTGCGCTCGATTCTGCGCCAGGACCCGGATGTGGTGTTGGTGGGCGAGATTCGCGACAACGAGACGGCGACGATCGCGCTGCAATCGGCACTCACTGGCCATATGGTGCTCTCGACGTTGCACACGAACGACGCTTCCGGAGCGATCGCCCGGCTACGCGACTTCGGTCTGCCGCCGTTCGTCATCAACTCCGCGCTGTTGGGCGTGGTGGCCCAGCGACTTGTTCGGAAGGTGTGTAGGAGCTGCGTCATTCCCGATCCGGTCGAAGAACGAGTTCGGCACAGCTTCAATTTAGACGAAAAGGTCGAGGGATTCGTCCGTGGAAAGGGCTGCAAACGCTGTGGAAACACAGGGTATCGCGGCCGCATCGGTCTGTTCGAGCTCCTGCAGCTCAGCCCGGGACTGCAATCGGTCATCGAAGCCGACGGCTCGACCAAGCAGATCTGTGAACACGCGGTGAGCGAAGGTTTTCGGCTGCTGTGGCAGGATGGGCTTGAGAAGGCGCGGCTCGGGCAAACCGCGCTCGAGGAAGTCCTCAAGGTCGCGGCGATCGCGGCCACAGCCGATCCGTACAACCCGTCGATGAAAATGAGTGCATGACTGAGCTCACGTTCCAATACAGGGCGATCGATGAACACGGGGCCGTAACCAAGGGCGTGGTGCAGGCGGCGGACCGGACGGAGGCCTATCACCAGATCGTCGGGTCAGGGCTCAAGCCGGTGCATCTTGCCTCCGCCCGAGGCTCGTCGGTTCGTTGGCGCGGTTCAGCCGCCAGCGCCAAGGACCTCGCCCGTATTACCTATCAGTTCTCGGTGCTCATGGAAGCCCGCATTCCCATCGCGGACAGTCTTCGGTCCATTGCCGACCAGGAGCCGAACCAGCGCCTCGCCCACGTGCTCGAGGAGGTGGCGAGACAGATCGAAGCCGGTAACTCGGTAACGGACGCATTATCGGCGCACCGCGCAGTCTTCGGCGACATTTACATCGAAACGATCCGCGCCGCGGAAACGAGCGGCAACATGATTCAAGTGTTGGCTCGTCTGGCGGAGATGCTGGATCAACGCTACGAAACCAGCAAGAACGTCAAGAGCGCACTGATGTATCCGGCTTGTGTTATCGCCGCGCTGTGCCTGGCGGTTACCTTTCTGATGATCGTCGTGGTCCCAAAGCTGTCGGAGATGTTCGCCAGCCAGGGCGTGGAGCTCCCGGCCTTGACACGGGGGCTGATGGCGGTCGCCGGTTTCGTGCGGACCTACTGGTACATACTTCTGGCCGGTGGAGTCGGCGTCGTGTTCGGCGTGCGCAAGGCATGGAACAACCAGAACACCCGACAGCGCATCGACGGTTGGCTGCATTGGATTCCCGGACTCCGTGAAATCCTTACCGGACTGGCGGTGAGTCGCTTCGCCCATGTGCTGGGGCTCTCGCTGCAGAGCGGATTGGGACTGATTGAGGCGTTGGAACTATCCGGACGGTCGTCTGGTCGGCCGTTACTGGAGTCTGATGCCCGGAAAATGAGCGATCAGGTAAAGAACGGCGGAAGGCTGTCCGAGGTGTTATTGACGTGTAAGTACCTGCCAGGCTTTGCGCGGCGAATGATCGCCTCCGGCGAGGAGGCCGCTGAGTTGCCGAAAATGTGCCGGCTCGTAGCTCGACATTACGACCGGGAGGTAAAGCACCTGACCAAGAACCTCGGCACGATTATCGAACCGATCGCCATTGTTGGTCTGGCAGGGGTGGTCTTGGTCGTGGCTTTGGCGATTTTCCTCCCGATGTGGAATATGGGAACACTGCTCAAATAGCGAAGATGAGGTAACGAGTTGGGTTCCGGCAACGCACACGTGTGCCTCAAATTGGACCAAGCAACAAAGAACTCATGGCTTTTGCTGGAAGGAAACAGACGATGAGAGGCACTTCAATGACGATGAGAGGCACTTCAATAATGCGACGAGGCTTCACGCTGATCGAGTTGATTGCGGTTGTGGTAATCCTGGCGATTCTGGCCGGGGTCGCGCTGCCCAGATACTTTGACTACGCCGCTCAGGCCAAGAGCGCGGCGACGAAGGGCACATTGGGCGGGGTTCGCTCCGGCATCGCCAACTTCTTAGCCAACGAGGCCATCACGAGCCCCCCGGCCATCTATCCAACGCTCGCTGATCTCAACACGCTGGGCACGGTGATGCAGGAAGCAATTCCTGACAATCCATACGATTCCGGCGCTAACCCCAACGTGGTCAACCTGGCGACCGTCGGGGAGGCCGCGGCCCGCACCGCTCCCGTCGTCGCGGGCACTGGCGGCTGGGCGTACTACGTGGACAACGCGCGACCCCACCGGCGTACACCTTCTACGCCAACACGAACACCATCGGCGAGAACGATTTCTGATCGAGAAGGCATGACGAGCCGTCTCAAGAGCCGCCCTGTGCCTGGCGGTTACCTTTCTGATGATCGTCGTGGTCCCCAAAGCTGTCGGAGATGTTCGCCAGCCAGGGCGTGGAGCTCCCGGCCTTGACACAGGGGCTGATGGCGGTCGCCGGTTTCGTGCAGACCTACTGGTACATACTTCTGGCCGGTGGAATCGGGGTCGTGTTCCGCGTGCGCAAGGCATGGAACACCCCGAACGCGCGACA
>JADFNO010000169.1 GCA_022563315.1 Planctomycetota bacterium
TGGTCGTGGCGGCGGGACGGCTCGGTCCATCGGGCATCGTGGCCAGAGATGGCCGCGGCGATCCCGGATTCTGAACGCGATGTCTACGCGGTCGCGGCCGACGTGCTGGGCGCAGTGCGCAAGTCGAAGTCCGACGCGAAGCGGTCGTTGCGAACCGACGTGGTGCGCGTCACGGTCCGAGACACCGAGGCGCGGCTCGCGTCGCTCGCGCTCGGCGCCGACGACGTGCGCGCGGCGGGTCGGATCGCCTCGCTCGAGACCGAGCCTTCCGACGAGCTCGGCGTCGAGGTCGAGCTCGCGCCGCCCGAAGCCTGAGCGCGATGAGTCCTGACGAAGCCCGAGCCTGGCTCGACGCGCACATGAACCTCGAGACCGGCGTCGGGGTGCCGCCAGATCTCTACGAGTCGGGTGATCATCTGAATCTCGTCGCCTCGGTCCCCTGCGATATAGCAGCCCCCTGCACACCGAAGGTGATCAACATTAGACGGCCTGGCCATGCGACGTATTGTTCTCCAGCCGGCGCCCCGCACTACTGCGGACATCCATGCTCTGGCGATCCGTGGTTTCCGCGTAAGCAAGACGCGATAAGCGCTGTTCGTCTGTGGTTGGTAGCGCCGTGCCACCCTGCGCACCAATCCCTGTTCATCGACATCGACACGTTCCGGGTAAGGCGCATCTTCGAGCGCCACGACGCGCAGGCGGGTCACCGTGGCATCACGCCACGCCAGATGGTCCGCCAATGACGGGAGATCAAAGAGAACGAGTTGATCCCGCTCGATCAGCAGGAACAAATCGACGCCGGACTGAAGTGGTTGCTTGCATCCGCGACGGATGCATTGGACCCCATGTGCGCGCCAGTAGGCGTCGTGGAGTTCAGTCGCGACAAGCCCCCACACGATGGGACGGCTCGCGTGCGCCATTGGCTGTATTGGTGGAGTAACGACGGACGCTTGGATCATGGCGAGTTTTCGAGCGATTCTGGTTTGCCGTTGCCGCCATCGTGAGACATGTTCATCGCATGCAAAAGAGCATTCTCGGATTTCTCGACGGCCCCGTCAGAAGAGCCGCCCGAGGCGCTCTCTCCCGAAGCAATTAACCGCTTATTTGATACAGCGGAATAAGAAACGTACTCGTCGCAGTCAGACTGGCTGGCGCGATTGAGTACAACACCAAGGACTGGAATCCCAAGAGACTCGAAGCTAGCGATGCAATGTTCGAGACCGGCGCGGGATCGACCACGGCGAACCGACAAAACGACACTATCAGAAGCAGCGGCCACCGGAAGCAGCTCGATGCTGCCCACAAATGGACCAGTGTCCAGGATGATCACGTCGTATTGCCGACGGAGTTCCTCGCACAATGATTTGAAATGGTCCCTGCGCACCGATTCGGGCCCGAAGTCCGAATCAACACCGGCTCCGAGAACGTCCAGATTCGGCGCCGAGAGCGTTGACGCCTGATCAGGCGCCTGCCGCTTGCCAAGCACCTCCTTCAAGCCCGGACGATCAGACACCCCGAGTTGGCGGCTCAGACCGCGCCCGGCCAGGTCGCAATCAACCAAAAGCGTGCGATGGCCTGCACAGGCGTACGACGATGCGAGTGCTATCGCTAGGCTCGTCTTCCCATCGCCCTGGAAGGGGCTCGTCACGAGAAGAATGAAGCTCGAAGCGGGCGGGCGCTTCGCCTCAATCCTATTGCGAATCTGATGGACGCATTGCACGGCGACTTCGGCTTGCTCCGCATCCAAACGCCCCGTGGCAAGGTCAGGCAGTACGCCGATACATCCATAGCTCCTGTTGGCGCGGCGGAGTTGGGAAGCGCTGTACGTACGTTGATCCAGCGAACCGAGCAGCAGGAAAAGAGCGAAGCTCAGTCCGATGCCGCCGACAAGCCCGACGACCGCTAATTGCCTCCGCCGATCCTTTGACGGTAGGGCCAACTTCGAGCCCCATTCGGCAATCTCAATGCGGCCGCTGAATCGCGAAGGATCCGACTCGAGTCTAAGAATGTCGAGCATCTCCTCAACTTCCTGCAACTTCTCTACGGTATCATCCAGCTTCTGCTGCAGTTCGACGAGCCGGCTCTGTTCATCACCAAGACGACGAACTTCTTCCTTGGTTTGGTTGAGCATCTCGACAACTCGCGTTCGCCGCTCAACGAGATCCTCAACGCTTGCGCCGCTCAGGTCGTTTCCCTCGAGCTGCGCGACACCGCCCGAAGCGTACCACCGAGCTCGGGCCGCCTCGGTTCGACTGGCTATTTTCTCTTGCAGGAGGTCAATACTACGTTCGGCTTGGAGAAGCGGGGAGTGACTCGTGTTTCCGTGGTACTTCTCGTTTAGATGCTCCAGTTCCACGCGCAGGTCAAGGTACAGGCGGTGCAATGCGGCAAGATCGGGATCGATGCGTTCTAGTGCTTCCAACGACGGTTCAGACAGGGCACGCTCATCTGACGGATCAGCGTCATCGACACCCATCCCAAACGCCGCCATGGCGAGATCAATCCGCGACAACTCCTGCTTCACTTCTTCCACCCGCAGTAGTTTGAAGTCAAGAATCGGGCCAAGATCACTTGCACCATACTCACTCTTGTCAACGAACTCTCGAATCTCGCCGCGCTGCATGTTGCGTTCGGATTGAAGCTCCGTCCGACGACTACGGAGTTGCTCAAGGCGACTGCGAAAGACATCCCCCGTGCGCTCACCATGGATTTCGTAATACGAACGCAGAACGGCGTTAACGACTGCTTGGGCTTCCTCGGCTGAACCTGCCTCGAACGTGACGGTTATCAACTCCGTACCGCGCTCAGGCGCGGCACTCAGGCCTCCTATCATTCGCTCTCGCGCATTGGGATGTTGCGCCAGTGGCAGGTTCGCGACCGTTGGATCCCGAAGGGCCTGGTCGATAACTCTAGGTGATCTGACCAGAAGCGCCTGCGTTCCTACGACCGCGCTGTAACCCGGGAGACTGCCGGTCTCAGCCGTTTCATACATGATCGCTGAGCCGGTTGGCGCAACGTGAATTCGGCCAGTGCTCGCGAACCGGACCGGTGCAAGTCGATAGCCAACCATCGCAAAGATTGCTCCAAGGACAACGCCCAGGGCTACTGCGATTCTCCAGCGTCCGCGCAGCCGGTCATCAAGCATCACGAGAGGTGATTGCGCCGCTGCCGGTTGCGGCATATGCGCGGCGCCGTCTTCGGAATGGATGATCTCCGACGGGCCTGAGTGATCGTGTGAGTTGTCAATTGGTGTAATCATGTTGCTCTCCCTGCGCAAGCACCGCCATGATCGATGAGAACCCGTTGAGCAGTTCCTCAGCGGCCTCGATCGAATCCTGCAAAGAAATTTCGCCGGACATGACGACCTGAACCTGCGCCACGCCTTGCACCGAAAGAGCCAACCGGCTTACAAGTCGGCGCATTGCACGAAAGTCGGAAGTGATCTCGCCGTTTGGCAGAACGAAATAGTTGAATACGCGGAGCGTTCTTTCCGAACCCCACCCTTCGATTCGACGGAAGCTATAAACGCGCATCGCGATAGCCTGTCCACCAACCGAAACGACCCACTCATGCTGCTTCTCGCGGTCGGACGGATTCCATCCGTTGGCCGGGTAGCAGTTCGGCGGATAGTGGCCTTGCATGTCGCGGGCATTACTGCAGTGGACGATAATCAAGTCAACGGACATCTCGCCGTCGAGGCTCTCAAAGCGCCGACTGAGAATGGCATTCGGGCGAAGAATCTCAATTGCGGCACTGGGCACCTCGACATCCTCGCCCAGCCAATTACCGATCCTGAATGGCGCCGCCCGAAACACTCGTGCCACCTGCGCGTTCCTCGCCAGAATCCCTTCGCTCTTGGCGAAAGTTTCTGGGCTTACATCGGGCAGCAATAACAGCATCGCCAACGCAACCAGCGGCGCAAACCGCGTGGGACGACGAATCGAAATAGTCATTGCGGCCGGGCTCATCGCATTGCTAGGCGGAACGCCATTACGGGTAGGTCCAGCCAGCGAATCAAGCGGAGAATGCCCACCAGAACTACCAGAGCGATCGGGATCATCACCCATCCGGCAAGGTCATGGAACACCTGGGCCTGATTGATGGAACCGAAACCAAAGAACAGGCTGGTCGGAACCAACCGGACAACATTGCAAAGGATCGCGACGGCAGGACTGAGTGCCAGTAGCACTATCCGTGTGCTGGCCCGCAGCGGCAAGCTGAAGGCGAAAGCATAAACAACAACACCGAAGGCGAACACCAACCGCAGTCCGCTGCAGGCCTCGCCCACCGCGACAGACTCGCCGTTGATGATGAGGACGTGGCCATCACGAGTAACCATCACTCCGATCAATTCCAACATGATCTCAGTGACACTCGTGGCTAGGGTCTGAAGAGGCATAGCAACGAGCTGCCTGATCGTGCCGGGAATGGGGATAACAAAAAGCATGGCCGCCAGGGCCGGCGCAAATTGTTTGACAAACCCAGCGCCGGTCAGACTCACAACACATCCAAGCAGTGTCAACAACAAGCCTGCATGCGTGGCGATTTGAATGTCTCTCTCGATACCGACGAAGTTGCTGAACCAGCCCAACGCGATTAGCGCCGGCCCGAGCAGATTGAACTCAATCTGCAAGGAGCGTAGCCGGCTGCGCCTCAACCAAAAGAGCCACAGAGCAACGAACGGCGCGAGCAGAATGTACGACTGTTCCGCCCGACCAGTACCGATCTGCCAGATATCGATCAACGCGGAGCGACCAGTCCACAGACTCACTCCCACTAGCAGCGCGAGAACAGCCCAGGTCCGAATAGTCCACGCCCTCCGTAGTGGCTTTGCCACGGTTCTCATGACTTGGATGCCATAACGCGGGTCCTGGAACTCACCGTCGAATCCGCCATCCCATGATCGCGGGCCAGATCCCTGTTACACGGCACGACGGCGTTGGTGACAACATGACCTGCAGCGATCACAGCGCCAGATCCGATCACGCTGCGATTGACAACTGCGCCAATTCCAACAACTGCGCCATCAAGGACGACGCTGTCCCGTACGATTGCCCCGTCCTCCAGCGTGGCATTCGAATCGATTAAGCACGTACCGACGAGTCGAACCGACGGCGCGATCGTCGTCACGGACGAACAGTGTCTACTCTCGCCGTTATCCTCGCTACCAACAAGCCAGGAGATAGCTTGCAGATATCCCTCACGATCCCGCAGGCGAATCACCTTCTTCGTAACGCGAACGGCGTGAACGCCGGCATTGCGTGTGTACATCTCCGGCAGCAACTGCTCCTTTAGGTCGAAGTAGCCAACGGCGGGAACATGCTTCAGTGCGGACCGTCGGAATCCGTAGACTCCAGCCGGATCGAAGTGCGATCCGATCCCAACCACGCCCTCAGAACCCGTTGCGATCGAAGCAAGCAGAGGTGTCAGCGACGACGGAGGCAGACAAGCAGCCTCGACGGCCACAAGAATCTCGGATCCAACCATCCCGTCGGCAACATCACGTAGCACACCTGCGGTCCCCCGCCATCGACCTCGTTCAACAATAACCTGCACGTTTGGCAAGTCATGTCTGAAAGCAGCGGATTCGTCAAGGAGCCGCTGAATCTCGTGGGCATCGTCTGCATCGCTGACAACAATCGCAGCATCCTTGCAGCCGCCACCTGCGCCCAGCGTCTCCAACCAGGCGTCGAGAAGTGTCCGCCCATCATTGATCGGTAGGCACAACTCGTGCATCCTAAGTTCATCGTGCAGCGGTGATTTCCGCAACCCACCAGCGAGGATAATGGCGTCAAAGGATTCTATCATTACGGTTCCGGAACCCGGATACGAATGACTCATAGCCGTGGGCGCGCCAGGGACGAGGATCTCACTCGCGGATCCTCGAGATCTCACGATTGCTTGGGCCCACGAGCAAGGACTATCGCTATCTCTATGCTGGTTTGCGCCGCAACCGCCCTACCGTCCAGACTCGCGGATCTCGAGCCGATGACTTGGTTCGCCGGGTTTGATCTCGACACTCATCTCTAAGCGACAGGGCTTCGTATTGCCCGTCAAGGACTTCGACAATCCGGTTGGCCGCCTTGCCATCCCACAGCGGCGGTCGCCGTGACGTGGTCCTTCCTGACTTTAGAGCGTCGTCAGCAGCTGCTACGATCGCGTTTGGATCGGCTTTGACCAACTGATTCAATCCGTACTGAAGCGTGATCGGTCGTTCGGTGTTCTCACGGAGTGTCAAACATCTCACACCGAGCACGGTCGCTTCTTCTTGAATACCGCCGGAGTCGGTGATCACGAGCGAGCAGGTCGAAAGAAGCGCCATGAATTCCGCGTAGCCAAGAGGCGGCAACAGGTGAACGCGATCGGAGCCCGGAGAAAGGTTGAACTCGTCAAGTCGCTGCCGCGTTCTGGGGTGAATCGGAAAGAGCAGCGGTAGTCGATCCGCAACGGCGCAGAGGCCGGCAACGATTTTCCTGAGACTCTCCGGATCGTCGACGTTGCTCGGTCGATGCAATGTGACTATCGCGAAGTCATCATCAGCTACACCGTACTTGACTCTGGTATCCGTAATCGGCAAATGGGGACGAATCCAATCTAGCGTATCGATCATAACGTTGCCAACGCGGAAAATCCGTGCGGGCTCGATACCTTCTGCAACGAGATTCTCGTCGGCGTCCGGCGAGGGTGTAAGCAAATACTGCGATAGCCGGTCGGTCAAGACTCGATTCCGTTCCTCCGGCATTGCCCAGTCGCGACTGCGGAGTCCCGCTTCAACGTGAGCGATTGGAACGTTGACTGTGGCTGAAGCGAGTGCCGCTGCCAATGTCGAGGTAACGTCACCGACCACCATCGTCAAGGCCGGCTGAACTGACTTCAGAACCGGCTCGATCTCGTGGATCACGCGCGCCATCTGCTGCGCTTGGGAACCTGGACCGATGCGTAGATTGATGTCCGGCTCCGGCAAACCAAGCGATTGAAGAAACACGTCCGACATCATCTTGTCAAAGTGCTGGCCGGTATTCAGCAGTACCGGAGACCATGTTTGGCTGTCTTGCATGGCTCTATAGATTGGCGCGATCTTCATATAGTTGGGCCTTGCGCCGTAGACAAGCAATGCTTTGGAAGCGGTTTGACAAACGTGCATCGAGATTAGTCCTGGTCTCGGTCGTTGCCGCAAGAAACTGCGAGGACCGATGGGAACGAACTCCGGGGACTCCGGCTTGCGACTGGCGAGGAAGCAGAGTGGCAGCTGATAGCGTTTGTTAGCGTCTGGGGCATCGAAGATCAATTACCTGCCAGTGAGACCCCAGCGGAAGTCTTAATGGGACTCCGTAGCGACCGCTGCCAGTGTGTTCGCTGGGAGTCTTCCTCAAGACTACCCAGCGGCCACCGCCACCGCTTCTGGCATGCCTTGCATCACCAAGCCAGCGTTGCGAAGGTGCCTTTGACATTCGGTAGCCTTTGCCGACCATGTGTGACCGCGCACACGAGC
>JADFNO010000170.1 GCA_022563315.1 Planctomycetota bacterium
GAAACTATCTCGAAACCGGTGGCACGGGCGTCTCGCCCGTGCAAACGACTCGCCGTGCGAACGTAGCGCCATGATGAAGCGTACGGGCGAGACGCCCGTACCACCGGAAGGGGGGTTCTGAGATAGGTACTTAGCTGAACGCCGGTCGCTGTGTTTGCGGATCGCGGAGGCGATATCTGCATCAGAAATGAGGAGATCGGCGGTATGATCCGATGGCTCTCGGTCCCACCGGTCGGGCCCTGTAGCGGCACGAGCTCCGGTCTCTCGCGTAGAACGATGGCACTGCACCTAGGAGATCGCGCAGATGAAGCGACGACACACACCGAATGTTGACCGCTTGTTCTTTGGCTTCCTACTGGCCTGCCTGACTCTATTCGCCGTGGGCGCCGCGCCCGTTCAGGCAGATACTCCAGAACAGACTGAGATCGCCAAGCTGCTCCCTGTCCCGGGCATTGAACTTGAGAGGTTCGGCACGGCTGTATCGATCGATGGTGACACGCTCGTAGTCGGTGCGCCAAACTACGTTCCGGAGCCCACAGGGCCTGGGTCGGTCTATGTCTATAACCGAGATGCCCAAGGTAATTGGACTGAGTACGCAAATCTAGTAGTGTGTGATGCTGCGTGTGGTGATGGATTTGGAGCCGCCGTCAGTATCGACGGAGACACGATCATCGTTGGCGCGCCGGCCGCGGCGAATAGTGAGATCGATGGCGCTGCCTATATCTTCACACGCAACGAGCAAGGCGACTGGTCACAACAGGCCAAACTCGTGGTTTCGGATCCCCAAATCACTAAATTAGGCGGGTCGGTTGCGCTCCAAGGAAATACGGCTGTCGTCGGCTTGATCTCCACGACCAGTCCGGATGTCTTCATATTCGCTCGTGATCAAAACGGCCATTGGTCGCATGAATCCACACTATCCGCGCCGGGCACCAACTCCACTAACGCGCTAGCCATTCAAGGCGACACGATCATTGTCGGTGCGCCCTTTTTTGGCATTGATGATGATAAGCAGACCACGTTTGGCGCAGTGTACATCTTCACCCGTGATGAAAATGGCAATTGGGCGCAACAGGCACAGCTACTCGATCCCAATCCCGAAATGCCCTTCAATTTCTTCGGCTCTTCCGTAGCCTTTGATAGCAACACACTCGTCGTAGGCTCGTTGGTATACGAGGTTAGCCGGGCGTACATTTTTAACCGCAACGAGCAGGGCGACTGGTTGATGCAGCAGGTGCTGGATCCCGACGGTAATTCTTCATCCGACAACTTCGGCGCTTCCGTAGCCATTCAGGGTGACACGCTTGTTGTTGGAGCCAGCCACGACACCCCCAGTGGCTCCGCACACATCTTCACTCGCGATGCACGTGGAATCTGGTCGGAGCACGCCAAACTTCTGCAATCCGATGGTGGCAACAATGACAACTTCGGCGCCGCAGTTGCTCTAGACGACGATACGATTATCGTTGGCGCACGGGCTGACGATGATAACGGCAACTCTTCCGGTTCAGCTTATATCTTTGATGCGGCCGGTGCCCCCGGAGAGTGCCAGGCCGACCTCGATAGCGACGGCAACGTCGGCGTGAAGGATTTGCTCACTTTGCTGGGTGTCTGGGGGCCGTGCCCGAAGAAGGGGGATTGTCCCGCCGACTTCGACGACAGCGGCGACGTTGGCGTGAAGGATCTGCTCTTCTTGCTCGGCGCCTGGGGCCCGTGTCCGTGAAGAGGAAGGCACTAGGCATTAGGCACTAGGAAGAAGGCATCAAGGGATCAAGGCATTGAGGGGGGAGAAGAAGGCTTGAGGCTTGGAATCTCCTAACGCCTGATCCCTAACCCCCTAACTCCTGACTCCTTATTGTCCCCCCAGTGTCCTCTGTGCCTCTGTGGCGAGTTTTCTGACGCCTTGGCATCGTTGGCCGGGGGACCCTCTTGCGACTTGGTCTTCGGGGGCGGGACATGGGGGTAGCCATTGATCTGGCGGTGAATGTAATCCGGGGCGTTGACAATGAGCGATCCGTCGCGATATCGAATCGACGCCCATTCGCCACCGGTTTGCGCCCATGCGTTCGGCTCGATGGTGTCGATGATGAGGTTGATGACTTCTTGGGCCCGCTGCGATTTGCGTTGGTCGGTTGTTGGTGTGGCGACGGTCGGGCCGATCGAGCCGCCGTACCCACCCCGGTATCCGCGGTAGTACCCGCCGCCGTAGCCCGGGTAGAGGTGGTTGATGCCGACCCGCGGAGCATTGTTGAAGCGCCGCGGCTCGTAGATCAATTCGTCGATCCGATACACGCGAACCTCGCGCGCTGACGGCGAACTGAGTCGATCCTTCGTGCCGACCTCGAGAAAACTGTCGCGAAGTTGCCAGGTGCAAGCTTCGATCGCGGCGCACTGCTCCAGGACGAGCTCCAACACCCCGATCGCAAACATATTCTCAGCGAAGAGCGTGATCGGCGTTTGGGGGTCGATCCCATGGCCGGTGGCGTCGTCGCTGTATCGCACAATGAGGTTGATGCCCAGCGTTGTCCCGAGGTAGTCAAAAACCTCGCGGGCCGGTGTCTGGTCGAAATTGACGGTCAACGTGCGGTAAAGGAGTGCTTGAAGGAGTTTGGCCTTGGGACTCAACTCCTTTTTCAACTGTGCGGCCTGTTGCTCGGCGGCACGCTGTTTCTTGAGGGCGGCGATGCGCTCGGTCAAGGTTTGGCCGAAGGTCGGGAACGTAATCGCCGCGATGACCCACACGGCAGTCGTCGCGAGGCAGAGCTTCTTCATGGCGGGTCACTCCGCAGAAGTGAATGGGGGGGGGGTAGGATCGTGGGTGTTGCCTATCCCTTACAAGGACACGGCGATGCGGGGCGCCAGTCCGTAATTTATTGGGTGATTTCAGGCTGCACGAGCGATGCGCAATGCGGCCCAGGCGCTGCCCGCTTAAGCGGGCAGCGCCGGGCACGGTGATTTGACTGCGATCACTTGATGCTGACGGTGGCGCCGACCTCTTCGAGCTTGATTTTGAGGGCCTCGGCGTCCTCCTTGGAAATCTTCTCTTTGACGGGACCGGGTGCGCCGTCCACGACCGCCTTGGCCTCCTTGAGACCCAGGGCGGTGACTTCGCGCACAGCCTTGATGACCTGAATCTTCTTCTCGCCGATGGCTTCGAGGATCACGTCGAACTCGACCTGCTCCTCGGCCTCGGCTTCCCCGCCGCCGCCGGGACCGGCCATGACGACTGCCCCGGCGGCCGCAGGCTCGATGTCGTACGTGTCCTTCATGTAATCCGCCAGATCGACGGCCTCTTTCAAGGTGAGTTCGGCGATCTCGTCGCCCATTTTGCTGATCTTCTTTTCGAACGTCTTGGTTGCTTCTTCGGACATAATTATCCAACTCCACGGTCAGGTTTCATCATCCGAGAGGCGCCGCCCTTTGCGACGTTTAACCCCTAAGTATCGGGGCCAGTCGGATGCGGTGAATTCATCTTTGTTTCAGTTCGTGCACTGAACCGAGATCGCGCGAGGCCGAAGTAAGTGATCAGCCGGCCTTTGCGATCGTTTCTCCCTCTTCAAGTTTGTTCTGTATCTCTTTGACGATGCTAAGGATATTCGAGCCGGGGCTGAGGGCTGCGCCGACAACGTTGGCGGCTGGGCTGAGCACAAGCTGCACGATGCGGGCTTGCGCTTCGTCCTTGGTGGGGAATTGACTGAGTTTCTTGACCCCAGCTTCGCCCTCGAAGTACTCACCGTCGAGGATCGCCGCTTTGAGCTGGAGGTGCTCGATCTTCCTGGCCCACTCGACGAGTGCTCGAGCGACGTCGACGACGGACTCGCCGCCGTAGGCGAGCGCCGTCGGTCCCCGAAGCGCTGCGTTGAGCGGTTCCAGGCTGCTTCCAGCAAAGGCTTTCCTTGCCAGCGTGTTCTTGACGATCGTCACGCGGATGTTCTTTGCCCCCAAATCCAGGCGCAGGGCGTTGTTCTCGTTTGCGTCCACGCCTCGGATGTCGATCAGCAGCGCGCTATCAATAGCGCCGAACCGGCGCTTATAGTCGGCGATGATCATTTCCTTGATCGGCTTGCTCATCGTTGGGCTCCCGTCTTACCGCTCGTTGGCGTACTCACAATTTGATCTGAATGCCGGGCGTCATGGTGCCGCTGATAACGCATTTCTTGATGTACTGGCCCTTCGCGGACGCGGGCTTCATCTTCTCGATCGTGTCCAGGAAGAACTGAAGGTTCTGAGCGAGGTCCGCTTCGGAAAAGCTCGTCTTCCCCACCACGCAGTGTACGTTCCCGCCCGTGTCGTTGCGGAATTCGATCTTGCCTGCTGAGTATTCCTTGACGGCGGTGGCGACGTCGGGGGTGACGGTGCCAGCCTTGGGCGACGGCATCAGGCCCTTGGGTCCGAGCGTGCGGCCAAGCTTGCTCACCAGCCGCATCATGTCCGGGGCGGCCACCGCGACGTCGAACTCCATCCACCCGCCTTCGATTTTTTCCACCAGTTCCTTGCCGCCGGCCTCGATCGCACCTGCGGCCTTGGCATCATTCACCAAGTCCTCGGAACAAAAGCAGATCACGCGCGCCGTCTTGCCCACCCCCTTGGGCATCGAGATCGAGGTGCGAATCTGCTGATCCGCCTGTCGCGGATCGATGCCCAAATGGACCGACACCTCCACCGACTGGTCGAACTTCGGACCCTTGAACGACTTGATGGCCTTGACAGCTTCGGAGATCGGCTGTGGACCCTGGTACTTCGCAGCGATCTGAACGTTTGCGGCGCTTCGTTTGCCTTTTTTTGACATCGGATCAGCCCTCCACCGTGACGCCCATCGATCGGGCCGTACCTTCGATGACACGCATCGCCGCATCGACGCTGCCCGCGTTGAGATCATCGAACTTTTCCTGAGCGATCGCCCGCAGTTGGTCCTGCGTAATCGTGCCGACCTTTTCCGTGTTCGGCACGCCGGAGCCTTTCTCGATGCCTGCGGCCTCCTTGATCAGCACCGCGGCCGGCGAGGACTTGATCTCGATGTCGAACGTGCGGTCGTGATAGATCGTGACGAGACAGCCGACGATTTTGCCGCCCAGGTCCCTTGTACGGTCGTTGAACAACTGAATGAATTGCCCGGGATTGACGCCGGCAGCGCCGAGGGCGGGCCCCAGTGGGGGGGCTGGAGTGGCCTGTCCGCCGGGGGCGACGAGCTTTAGCTGCTTTACAATGCGCTTGGCCATGAGAGTCTCCTACCTCCCACCACGCCCCGAGCCGTCTCGATGGCGCCCCTCGTCAGAAGGCCAGGTTCCCGTTTCCGGGGGCGGGGGGCGACGCAGTGGTGCATACGGTTGCGGATTTCGAGCCGGGCAGTATAGCGACGCGCCCCAGCCGGGCAAGGCACGATGTGCAAAGCCGCGAGCAACCGGTCGCGGTGACGATGCCTTAGGCTATGATCCGGTCTTCAAAACCCACCCTGTCGCCTCCGGCGCAACACCCCGCGGATATGCATCCGCGGCTAGCAGGCCTCGATGCCTTGATGCCTTCTTCAAGGACACGACCCCCAGTTGGCGAGGAGTATCAGCAGATCATTCGCGCCGACCTGTCCGTTGTTGTCGAGGTCCGCCGACAAGTCTGTTGTGGCCCATGAATCCATCAACGCCAGCAGATCCTCGACGCCGACGCCGAAGGGTTCGAGCAGGTCCCCCGCGCAGGGCACGCGCGCCGGCGTCTCGGCGCTCGCCGAGAACTCGCCGGTGAGGCTGTAGCCGTTCGCGGTCATCGTTCCGGAGGTAGCGGCCTCAGTGTCGGGTTGGGTAACAACGGTGCCGGAGAGTTCGTACCGGCCGCCTGATGCCTTGTCGACTTCGAACCGAACGATACCTCCGATCAGTTCATACCCGCCGCCGGACTGTGCGAACACGGCGGCCAGGGACACCAGCAAAGTCGTGACGGCAATGCAGAGCTTGATCGTGGGGCTCATGATGGACCTCCCTGATGATTCTGGGCGCGCTGCCGGACGAGCGTTTCCAGCGCAGTGAGCCGTGCCTGAAGTTCCGTGATCTGCGCGTCTCGCTGCTGAACGTGTCCGTTGAGTTCTTTGATTGCCTCGACCAACACAGGTACGAGACCGACGTAACTCACGGAATAGAACTCCTGATCGCCATCGCCGCCGGACACGAGCTCCGGCAGAACCTTCGCCACCTCTTGCGCGACGAAGCCGACCTGGCGGTCTTGGCTGAAGCGATGCTCGGGGAATTGGTCACGCTTCCAGTCGAATTGCACGCCGCGCAGCTTCAGGACCTTCTCGAGCGAGTCGGTCAGCGGCTGCACGTTCTCCTTGAAACGGGCATCCGAACAGTTGAGGTAGGCGCCGGTGGTGCAGACGTCGCCGGCGCTGTAAACGCCGTAACCGGACGGACTGGCGGTCGTTCCGAAGACGCCGTAGTTGACACCGGAGGTAGCGGAGGCGAAACCGAATACGCCCTGGCCGGTAGTGCTGGCAGTCTGGAAGTACCCCCCAAAGTTGATGCCCGAAGTGGCAGTGGCCTTGCCGAACACGCCCCGGCCGGAGGTGCTGTTGGTCTGGGCGTATACACCGTAGTTGATGCCCGACGTCGCGCTTGCCAAGCCGTAGACGCCCCGACCGGTGGGGCTGAGCGTGCGGCCGTAGACGCCGTAGTTGGTTCCGGAGGAGGCATTGGCGTAGCCATAGACGCCCCGGCCGGTGGTGCTCTTGGTCAGACCGTACACGCCATAGTTGGCGCCCGACGTACGCGAGGCATAGCCGAAGACGCCCCGGCCGGTCGAGCTGAGGGTGCGACCATACACGCCGAAGTTGGTGCCCGAGGAGGTAGTGGCGTAGCCGAAGACGCCTCGGCCGCTGGTGCTGAGACTCCGGCCGTAGACGCCGTACTTTGTGCCTGAGGAGGCGGTGTTGTAACCAAAGATCGCCGCTGTGCGGGTGCCTTTGACGTACAGCCTGTAGTTGGACGAACTGCCGGTCCCGATGCCGACGTTGCCGATGTAGCGGATGCCGTTACCGTCGATCTGCCAGCACGCACAGTTGCCGCCGGCGGTTGGATCGCCGTCATTGTCGCCCTCGCCAGAGACTCCCGGCGGGCCGGGCGGACCCTGCAGACCTTGCGGGCCGCGTGCGCCGGGTGGGCCTTGCGGGCCGCGTGCGCCGGGTCGGACTTGCCGTCCGGATAAACCTTGCGGCCCCGAGGTTCCCGCTGGACCTTTCACTCCGGCCGGGCTGGGGAGACCGGGGTCGCCCTTGGGGCCGGGCTCACCCTGCGCTCCCTGCCATCCTTGCCCGCCGATCGGCGCGCTCAGCGCATCGGCGATCGGACGAAGCGGCTGGCGCGGACTGAGCGTGGTGTCGTTGACCGCGATCTCCAGCCAGCGCTCGCCGGCATCAGACGCGATCTCACCAAAGTCCAGGTC
>JADFNO010000171.1 GCA_022563315.1 Planctomycetota bacterium
GTGACAAGTCGAATCTCACCGGCCGGGGCGAGGATGCGATGAAACTCTTGAAGCGATCGATCCTGAATCACGCGGCGCTTGTGGTGGCGTTTCTTCGGCCAGGGATCGGAAAAATACATATGGATCACCGCGGCCACGGCGTCGGCGCACCAATACCGAATGAACTCGGTCGCATCAGCTCGTAGAATCTTGACGTTGTCCAATGAACGGCGCCTCATGCGATCGGCGGCGTAGCGGTAGAACTCAGCCGTCTTCTCGATGCCGAGATAATTGATATCCAGCCGCAGCGGCGCTTGTTTGACAAGGAACGTCCCTTTGCCGGTGCCGATCTCGATCTCCAAGCGGTGCTCAGGATGATCGAAGAAGTCGCGCGGATCGATTCGGCCGTTCTCAAACGGCGGCAGGTCGGATTGATCCAATCCGAAGCCGGTGGTGATAAGCGTTCTTCCGCGCGAGAGGCCGAAACTCATGCGGGCATTGTAGAGGGAGTGCGCCCCCGGAATACCCGGACCTTCGTCGTACCCGGACCTTCGTCGGGGACTCCTCAGGTCCGGCTTCGGAGGAGGTTCCGTTACCAGGGGACGTCCATTTTCTGCTGAATCCACTGGACGATGTCGCGCAGGACTCGTTCGTCGAACGTCGTTTCGATCTGGGCGTACTCACTGATGCTGCCGGTGGTGGCCGGCTGGAACAGATGGTTGAGTCCTTCGTAGCGCTTGATCGTGATGTCGCCGCCGGCCTCGGTCATGATGCGCTTGATGGCGTCGAGGTTCTGCTCATGCCAGACTTGCAGATCGAGTGTGCCGTTGACGGCGAGCACGGGGCAGTTGACGTTGCGCAGCGCCTCTTCGGGATCGTAGTCCATGAAGTATCGAAACCAGGGCGACATGAGTTTCTTTGCTTGCGGTTTGACGATCTCGACAAGCTCTTCATCCGTTTTCTTCATATCGGGTGACTGCTCACGAGCGAACTTGACCAAGAATAGCACGAGTTCCCGAACAGTCGCGCCATCAAGGATCTTTTGCTCGATCCGGGCAAATCGCTCGTTGGCCTTGTCCGCATCCTCCTCAGAAGCGCCGGCCGCCATCGTCAGGAGTTTGCGCTGCACCGCCAGCAGCTTCCGACCCTGCACGCCGGGCCCGGCCATTGAAACGATAAAGGCGACGTCGTCAGTCATCGTGGCAACAATCGGTGCGATCAGCCCACCTTCACTGTGGCCGATGATTCCGATCTTGGCGCTGTCGACGGACTCAATCGTCTTGAGGTGATTGAGAACCGCCAGCGCATCGGTGGCGAAATCGACGGTAGTGGCTTCGCCAAGCGTATCGCGCCCACCGGAGCCGCCGACGCCTCGGTCGTCATAGCGCATCACCGCGATGCCATGGCGGGTCAAGTAATCAGCGATCACGAGAAACGGCTTGTGCCCCAGCAGCGATTCGTCGCGATCCTGCTGACCTGAACCGGACACCATCACGGCCGCTGGAAATGGTCCATCACCGAACTTTGCTGACTCTGGAATCGTCAGCGTTCCCGCAAGTGCAAAGCCGTCGGGGTGCGGCGCTTCGATTTCGAGCGTTTGATATGGGAACGGCGGCTTGGGGTGTTGCGGGCGCACCAACTCTTTGTAGGCATAGTTCACATCGCGTACAAATGCGATTTCAAGCTCCATGCCGGACTGCTTGTAGGTGCCGGCCATGTGTTGCTTGTGTTCATCGAGCGAGACATCAAACGACGCACCCCCCGGCACGGGTAACTCGCCGTGGATCACGTCTTCTTGCTCGCGCAGATTGATCAGCGGAAATGCGTTGAGGAACTGCATCGGCACGTCGATGTGACCGACCCAGTTCCCGCCGGGCGTCTTGGCCAGAACGATCGTCATACCCATCTTGATGCCCTGCGCGGCGAGATCACCGGTGAACGCCAGCGGATCGGGTAGGTCAGTCGGGCGGATCGATCGCGCAAACTCGAAGGAAGAATGCTCCCGGCCGTCGTCCGCCTCGTCAACGGGCGAAACTGTTCCGGCAAAGCGTTGTCCAGCCGCATCGATCTCCCCGACGAACCGGTACGTCCCACCGGCGGCGACAAGATCAAACGTCAACGCCGACCCCTGCGCGGCAACGAGCACGCAATCCTTGTTCAACGCACGCACCCCAGGCAATGTCATCCGCAGCGCATAGCTCTCATCCGCCTGCTTCACTTCAAGAGCACCGACGAGGATCGTTTCGGACGATGCGGGTAAGGCCACGTTCCCGATCCAATACCCAAACTGAGGGTGAGCCTTGTCGTAGTCGAACGTCTCGTCGAGGAACTGTACCTGCCCCATCGCGGTCGTAGCCAAAGCCGCCGCGACGAGAACCGAGATTGCCCATCGTCTCATCATGCACCTCCTGCTCATTGGTGATATGAGCGCCTCAACACACGGCATCGTGCCGCGGCGCTCGTCAATCATTATTTGGATTGTAAGGCGCCCGCTGTTGACCGATTTGCCCTTTACCGGGACGTGTCAGCCAAGGCAGCCTGCGCCTGAGCCGGGGAATACTCGATCAGCTCGGCGATCGCGTTGTGTTCGTCACAGATCACGACCTTGGGGCGGTGCTGCTGCATTTCGTCCGGCGTCATCTGGGCGAACGACATGATCAAGATATGGTGACCGTTGCGCGTGAGATTGGCCGCAGCGCCGTTGACCCTGACTTGGCCGGAGCCGCGCTCTCCCTGGAAGATGTAGCTCTCGAAGCGTGCTCCGTTTTCACAATCCGCCACGAGCACCTTTTCGTTTATCACCATTCCCGTCGCATCCAACAGGTCCGGATCGATGGTGACTGATCCCATGTAGCTGGGGTCACAGCCGGTGACGACCGCTCGATGAATCTTGGCGAACAGAACTTCGCGGAGCATGGTTTTCCTTAAGAGTTCAACACAGAGGCACAGAGGACACGGAGGGAGAATATAGTCAGTGAAATCTATTTCAAAGATGAACGCCGCCCCTGTTGACGGCCCGTTTCTTATTCCTTCGTGTTGTTCTCTCTGTGTCCTCTGTGTCTCTGTGTTGAGTCAGTCAGCTCTGTGGTGAGTCAATCAGCTCGATCATTCTACGGCCGGTGCCAATCCACGGACTCGGCGTCCGACCAAAGGCCCTCTAAATCGTAGTAAGCTCGTTGGTCGGGTTCGAACAGGTGCGCGACGAGATCGACGAAATCGATGACGATCCAGGTCACGCTGGAGTCTTGGCTGGACCGGAAGACGGGATTGTCGTTCGCCCGCCCAAGATCCTCAAGCTCCTCGGCGAGGGACTTCATCTGCCGATCGCTGGTGCCGGAGCCGATGAGGACGTAATCGCAGACCTGGCTCAGTCCGCGAACATCCAGCAGCACGACGTCTTGGCAGTGCCGATCCGCCAAGAGGCGCGCCGCCTCGATCACGAAATCTCGCAGCTTCCGATGCTCGGCCTTGGCGGTCATGGGCACGATCGATCACCCCAGGCCAAAGAGAGCCCCAATCGCCGGCGAGAACTTGACGATCACTCCGGCGAACACCACCGACACGATGGCGATGAGCTTGATAAGGATATTCAGCGATGGGCCGGAGGTGTCCTTGAAGGGATCGCCCACGGTGTCGCCGACCACGCTGGCTTTGTGGCAATCGGATCCCTTGCCGCCGTGGTGGCCCATCTCAATGTATTTCTTGGCGTTATCCCACGCACCGCCGGCGTTGGCCATGAAGATCGCGATGGCGAAGCCGCTGGTCAGTCCGCCGGCCAACAGGCCCATGACGCCGCCGACGCCGAGCACGAGTCCGACGACGATCGGAAGGGCAATGGCCATCAGGGACGGAATGATCATTTCCTTCTGTGCGCCGACCGTGGAAATGTCCACACACCGGGCGTAGTCGGGGTACTGCTTGCCGTCGACATCGACCTGATTGGGCCATTTCATAGGATCGGCGATGTCCGCGTCGCTCATACCCTGCTTCTTGAACGCTTCTCTCATGACCCCAAATTGGCGACGACACTCGTTCATCATGCTGTAGGCGGCGCGGCCCACGGCTCGCATCGTCAATGCGCAAAAGACGAACGCCAGCAGAACGCCCATGAACAGGCCGCCGAGCACGCGCGGGTTCATCAGCGTGACCTCGTAGAAGCTGAGCATCTGCGTGATGGTGGCGCGGTCAGCGGGTGCGACGCTGACGGTCTTGCCCCCGACCGGGATGGGATAGGTATTGGTATCCTCGTCGAGATCGCCGTAGAAACCAAGAGTTTTGCCGGGTTCGAGCGTGTCGTCGACGAAGATGCGAATCTTTTTGGAAGCGAGCAGCATGCCGCCGAAGACGTCTCCGCTGCTGCGCTCGGCAATAACGAACTGTCCGTAGCCTTTGTATTGGGCGACATAAGCGCCGGGCGTGCCGTCCAACATCGCGGCGGCGTCCACGTCTTTGGCCAACTGTTTGTTAAGATTCGTCTGCACCACGGAGACGTACGCGGCCAACAAGGCGAGGGCGGTCAGCGCCGCCGAACCGATAGCGAAACCCTTGCCGGTGGCGGCGGTGGTGTTGCCCAACGCGTCGAGCATGTCGGTGCGCTCACGGACATATGCGGGCTGGCCCGTCATCTGGGCGTTGCCTCCAGCGTTGTCCGCAATCGGTCCGTAGGCGTCCGTGGCGAGTGTGATGCCAAGCGTCGAGAGCATGCCCACGGCCGCGATCCCTACGCCGTACAGTCCCAGCAGGAAATCATGGCCTCCGCCGGCGAAGTTGAAGGCCGCCAGAATCGCGATCACGATCGTCAGAATCGGCACCCAGGTCGAGAGCATGCCCAGCGCGGTGCCGGAGATAATGACGGTGGCGGGTCCGGTCTCGGTCTGCTCGGCCAGGTCCAGCGTGGGCTTGTGTTCGTAGCTCGTGTAGTACTCGGTGGCGACGGCGATGATCAGCCCGGCGACCAGCCCGGACATGATCGACCCCCAAATACCGAGTCCGCTCACGTGCTCCTTGGCATCGCCAAAGAGGTAGAGCAAAAGCACCAACGCGCCGACGGCAATGAGCGCGGAGGCCGCCCACACGCCGAAGTGCAAACTCTTGAGCAGTTGACTGAACGAGGCGTCTTCCTTTGTGCGAACGACGAACACGCCGATGAGTGAGCAGACGATGCCGATGCCGGCCAAGGCCATGGGGGCCGCGGCGAGCTTCATGGCGACGGTGGCGGTGAGGGTGCTGTCGCCGAGCCCCATCCCGAAGGCCGCGGCGGCCCCGAGGGCCATGGTGGCCAGGATCGAGCCGTAGTACGACTCGTAGAGGTCCGCCCCCATGCCCGCGACGTCGCCGACGTTATCCCCCACATTGTCGGCAATGGTGGCGGGATTGCGGGGGTCGTCCTCGGGAATGCCCGCTTCGATTTTACCGACAAGGTCGGCTCCGACGTCCGCCGCTTTGGTGTATATCCCGCCGCCGACTCGTGCAAAGAGCGCCTGCGTGGACGCACCCATGCCGTAGGTGAGCATGATCGTGGTGATCTCGACGAGCGTAAGGCTCTCACCGAGCACGGTGTTCCAAAGGAAGAACCAGATCGAGACATCAAAGAGGGCGAAGCCGACGACGATCAGCCCCATCACGGCCCCAGCCCGGAATGCGACGCGAAGTCCCTCATTGAGCGAGTTTTTCGCCGCGAAGGTCGTGCGGGCCGAGGCGTTGGTGGCCATCTTCATGCCGAGCCAGCCGGTCGTAGCTGAGAACAGACAGGCAAACAGCACGCCGACGGGTGTGACCAGGCTCTGGATGCCGACGAGCCCCAGCAGCACGAGCACCGCCAGCAGCCCCGCGAATACCATGGCCACGACTTTGTATTGCCGCTTGAGGTAGGTCATCGCCCCGGACCGGACGGCCTCGGCGATGCGGATCATCTCCGGGTCACCCTCGGAGTGAGCCATGACCCCACGACTGAAGTACACAGCAAAGATCAGGGCCAGGACCGCCCCGATGGGAGCGATGATCCACACCGGCGCGTTGCTCCAGATGTCTGAGAAGTCCGCAAGCAGGTGCACGTTCACGATCGGTCTCTCCAGCTAAGGAACAGGTAGGTTTGTCAATAGTGATCGCCGACCGTGGGGCCCCGATCGGGTGCGAGGACCCGTCCAGGGGGGCCGGGACCATGCCAACCGTTGACCGTCATCGGCCTCAAGACCGCGGGCGGGCCGGTTTTTCCTGGTTTCGGATCGCCCGTTGGATGGACTTGCGCATGGCCCGGCGACGCCGCTCCGAGGGTTTCTCGTAGTACTGCCGCCGCTTGATTTCCTTGGTCAGCCCCTCTTTCTCACAGAGCTTCTTGAACCGACGGAGCATCTGCTCCACCGACTCTCCACCCCGGGCTTTGATGCGAATAGCCATAGACGCGTGCCTCACTCCAAACAAATCGAGCCGGGCATTTAAGCCGAAAGAACCCGCTTTGGCAAGGCTGGGGGTCAAGAAAGAGTCGAGCCGTTCCCTCGAACGGCCTACCGTTGGCCGGTTTTCGTGCGTTAGCCCCCGTTTCCCAGAGCCGTGCCCCACCTATTTGCGCCGCTGGTTCTCCCCCATGCCGCTTCTCATCGACACCTACAACGTGCTGCACACGACGGGCGTTCTCCCGCCGGAGATGGCCGGGATCGATGTTGGCGGGCTGATCCGGCTCATCTCGTCCAGCCGGTATCAACGGCAACTCGTGACGCTGGTCTGCGATGGCACGGGGCCGGCACCCTCGTCAGCCGGCCTGCCGAGGCTGATCGCCGTCCGCTCTGCCGGGCCGGGGCGTGAGGCGGACGACCTGATTCTGGAGCTGATCGACGCCGCTTCCGATCGTCGGCGGATCACGGTGGTCACGTCCGACCGGGCCGTGGCCACCGCCGCGCGCAAGCGGCGCTGCCGCACGATTACCTCCCAGGCGTTCCTCGGGCACCTTCTGACGGATGCTCAGACCAGACCGAAACCCCCGGACGATCGGCCGACGGGTCCCCTGGATAAGAAACGAGTCGACCAGTGGATCGAGCAGTTTGGGGTGGACGAGACCGACCCGACCAAGTCCGCAGCCACCGAGCCACTCGGCGACGACCGGCCGCTTCCGTCCGACGTGATCCGCCAAGCCGAGGAACTGCTGGACGGTGATCCCGACGACGACGTAGCCAATCCCGATTGATACGCATCGCCATTGATCCGCAGGCGGGCGCCATGCTTTGGCCCGATAGGCCAAAGCATGCTTCACCGCTTTACCTTTTGCATAGCGACTCAGGCTAGGAGGTATCGCGGTGAGTCACGATTGCTCATTAGCAGGACTAGCGGCTTTATACTCGATTGATTTCCGGTGATGCCCGCACTCCGGGCAGGGGGTTTGGCCCGCAATTAGAATGTATGCGCACACCTCGCATTGTCCTCTGGCTCGCC
>JADFNO010000172.1 GCA_022563315.1 Planctomycetota bacterium
CGAGGTTGAACAGCCCCGGCAGGATTCCCGCCACTTCATCTTCCGTCGCCTCGTTGGACGGAGAATTCTCGAAGAGGTGGTCGTTGGTCCAGCCACCCAGGAAGATGTCCGGGGCGCCGTCGCCGTTGGAATCGAACACGGCTGCATGCCAGCCGCGGTGCACGCTGTTGTTGGGGAAGGCATCGCCGGGCGTCCAATCGACAAAGGAGATTTGACCGTGGACGGTGGTGTTGCGAAGGATCGTGGGACGAGTGGTGTGGCCCCCGACGACCACGTCGACGCGGCCGTCGCCGTTGAGGTCAAAAACCGTCGGCTTGGTGGTGATCCTGGTCGTCACCGAAGGCGGCAAGACGTCAAGCGTGACGTAGTTGACGGTTCCATCACCCTTATTAATCGTACCGCTCAGGATACGATCACCAGCCCCGACCACATTGGTCCAGTAGATGTCCAGGTCGCCGTCGCCGTCGAAGTCGCCCGGCTCCATCGCGTTCTCCGAACTGCTGGCGTTCCCCAGAACTTTGATACTACCGGGATAGCTGTAGTCGCCGACCTGGGTGCCCAACCCCATGCGATCGTTGTAGTACAGCTCGTTATTCCCCCAGTTGGAAATCAGAAGGTCCAGCGTACCGTCGCCGTTCATGTCCCCAGAAGCGACATCCACGGTGTAGTCGCCGTCACCCGGGATCAGAGATCCGGTGACATTCGTGAAGATGCCCCCATTGTTGTGATACAAACGGTCTTGCGAGCTGTTGGGGTAGTTGCCCATGTAGACGTCGAAGTCGCCGTCCATATCGCTGTCGATCGACACGCCGCTGCAGGCGGCCCCGGTGTTCGCCTGGCCGACCACGACGTAATGGGTGAAAACGTCGCCGTCGTGCTGCGCGACATACAACTGGTCGTTCTGTGAGTTCCCGTCGTTGATGATCCAGATGTCCAGGAAGCCGTCGCCGTTGTAATCACGGAAGAACGCGTTGCGAGAGACGGTGGTCCCGCTGAAGCCGGGGATGATCGGTGCGCCGCTGACTTCGTTGAAGACGCCGTTGTCGTTGCGATACAGCTTGTTGCGGCGCTGGCCGAAGTCGCTGTGGGCGACGGCAATCACGACGTCGAGATCGCCGTCGTTGTCGAAGTCGCCAAAGTCAACTTCCTTTTCGTTGCTGGCGGACTCCGACACGGTCTGGTTGATACGGCTGCTGGTCACATTCTCGAAGTTCAGCGTACCGGGGATCTGGGGTTCGCCGGCGAACACGGCCGGCCCGCCTCCCATGAAGGCTGCGGTCAGTATCACCATGGCTCGATTCATCATTACCTCCTGGGAACGGCCTGAGATTGGGTGAGATCAAGAGTGACAGATGCGAATCATCGGCGGCGCAACGGTTTGCCCTCACGACGATCGCCGCGCCGGGTTGAGCGAGACCGTTCGCACACACCTGCCTGTACTGGTGCGCCCGGGCGTGAGCGCACAGGCGAAGTGTAATCCACTGGTGACGGAAATGCCAACATTCTTTTTGGCGCTTCTGGACGACCTCGTGTTGGTGGACCGGCCGGCTGGGCCATGTCGGCGGGACACTTGGCCAGGACTAATACGAATCCCAAATGATTCTCGTGCGTTTCGCGGGTGCCATGCTTCATTCCCGACGCGTCGGGATGAAGCATGCTTTGCCCGAAGAGGTCAAAGCATGGCACCCGCCTGCGGACCAATTGCGATTCCTATACCCGGCCAGTCTCCTGTCTGACCGAGCCGCGTCAGGACGCCAAACTTCGCCATATTCACTGCCGCCGGAGTGAGTGCGGCCATCGCCCCGCCGTCCGAGCCGGATCCGGACTGATAACTGACTCGCGTCCCCGGCGCGCCGGGGCTCATCATTGTCCGCCCGGTTGACGGTAGGGCTGGGTCGTCTGATACAGCTCCAGCCGCCGTTGGATCTGGTCAGCGAGTTGCTCATTGTTCCCGGCCAGGGCCGTTTGCCGGGCGCGCTGGGCCACGACCACAGCCTCGTCGTATCGACCGAGGTTCGCCAGTGCAGCCGCTCGAGTGTCCAACGCCTGCGGCGCCGGGTTGTTTGTGCGACGGCAGACCTCCGTCGCCAGTTTCAACGCCTCAGCCGCGTCTCGCACATCATCCCGCGGACATGTAGCCAACACCCAGGCCAGGCGGTCGGCGATCGTGACCTCCTCGGGCAGTCTCTCCAAGCCGACCCGCAACGTCGCGATCGCCTCCTCATATCGAGTCAGCGTGGAGAGCACTGAGGCCAACCTTCGGTACGGCCGCGGATCATGCGGACGAAGCGCCATCGCGCGACGAAGGTGCTCAAGGGCCGTCGTGGTCTGCCCACGCTTCGGCAAGTCAGTTCCGAGCCCAAGATGTGCGTCGAAGTGCTCAGCCCGCAGTTGGACTGTCCGTTGAAAGAGCGCGATTGCGCCAGCATAATCTTGGCGGCGATGGGCAATGAGTCCCAAGTGATAGATCGCCTCCACGTAGTTTGGTTCCAGTTCGAGCGCGCGCTCGAGCGACCGTTGGGCCGCCGGCAGGTCGCCCCGCTGAAGAAGGGCCGCGCCGAGTTGGGCGCGTGCCTCGGCCAGGTCGGGGGCGGATCGAATAGCCGTTTCAAACAAGTCTATTGCCTCATTCACCTCCCCCGCGTGCAGCAGATCAATCCCGCGATGCAGCGCCTCGATCGCCCCAATCCGTATGCGATCCAGAACCCGGGCCAGCGGATCGTGAAGCGGTGGTTCCTGATTTCGGTATTCCTCGGCAAGCTGCAGCTCGCGCCTTGCCTCGTCCGGACGTTCACGGCTGCGAAGAGCCTGGCCGAGCACATACCGCGCCGTGCCGTATTCCGGCGCGAGCCGAACCGCCGTCTGTAAATACTCGATCGCCGGCTCGAACTCGCCAAGGCGATACAGAACCTGCCCGGCCCCGCAGTACGCCTGCGTAATCTCCGTCGATCGCGAGATCACCAAGCGATATCCATCCAACGCCTCGTCGAGACGGTTCGCCCATCGGTAGGCATCGGCACGATGCAACAGCGCGGGAATATCATCCGGTACAACGGCGAGGAACGCCGAGAACTCGCCCGCCCCAAGGCCCCACTCGCCTCGCTCCAACAATACGAGCCCGAGGTAATAGCGCCATCGCGCGTCCTTTTCCCCAACGCCAATCGCCCGGCGGTAGCACGGCTCGGCCAAAGCGTAGAACTCGTAGGCATGGAACAGCAGCCCGAGCCGGCCGTTTGCTTGGGCGTCCAACGGCGAGGCGGTCACGTGATCAACGGCCGCTTGGAACTGCTGCCTGACCGCCGGCTCTAGTGCGCCCATTGGGAAGTTTGGGATCGGCGGCAAGTCGGCCCGCGGCTCAGGCCCCTGCGCGCCGGCGGCGCCGATCGCTATCACCGAAATCAGTCCCAGCATGAGTCGAACTTGGGCATGTCCGCGAAGGGCGCTCATGGCCTCGCCTCGCCGTCCCCCTCGTGCAGGTCAACCTGCTGCATGGCGGGCAGTCCCGAGAACCGCTCGGTGAGACCACTGGGCCAGGCCACGACCACCGTCTGGGGGCCGCGATCATCACCGAGTCCGAAATGCGTCCGCAGATCGTTGGCGCTGCAATAGCTGCCGTCGCTGTGTACACGGCGCACCAGGTCGAGCCCCTCGGGCCTGATCAATCGCACTTCAGCGCCGATCGCATCGCGGCTTGACCCGTTACCAACGAGTCTCAACGACAACCACGAGTTGCGGCTGCCAATTTCGTTGCGCAGCAGGCGCAACGGCCCGTTGCTGTTGGAGACTAGAATGTCGATATCCCCGTCGTTATCGATATCGCCGAAGGCCGCCCCGCGCGATGTCTCGATCAGTTCGAAAACGGCGCCGGCTCGATCGGAAACGTCCTGAAATCCAAAGTTGGGCGGACCAAGGTTGATAATGAGCTGATTGGGATTGCCGTAGGGATACGGCTCGTCGACCCGCTGTTCGACGATCTTCACCGCCCCGTTCGCCACGAAGAGGTCTACGTAACCGTCGTTGTTGAGGTCAGCCCATTCAGTGCCGAACCCGGTGTACGACCAACTCATCGACGCCAGGGCGAACTGCTCGGTCCGATCGTCGAAGGAGGCCGTGCCGTCGTTGACCAGAAGCGTATTGTGCTCACCGGACAGATGGGCGAGGAAGATGTCCGGATCACCGTCGAGGTCGAAATCGCCGGCGGTGACTCCCATGCCCGCCTCGGCCATACCGCTCGCGTTGTAGGCGGCGCCGGCGAGCAGCGCAACATTCTCGAACGTCCCGTCGCGCTGATTGAGCCAAAGCTGGTTGGCGTTCCCGTCATTGGCGACGTAGATATCCGGCCAGCCGTCATGGTTGAAGTCCGCGCACACCACCCCGAGCCCGCTGCCAAAAGCGAGATTGATCCCCGCCTCGACGGTCGCATCACGAAAGGTGCCGTCGCCGTTGTTCGCAAACAGGCGGTCCGAAACCGGGTCGAATGATTGCGGGCCGCAATAATCCCGCCGACCACCGGGGCTGAAACAGATCTTGTTTTCGAGCAGGGAGAAGTTGACGTAGTTGGTCACGAACAGATCGACGTAGCCATCCCGGTTGTAGTCCACGAACGCGCAGCTGGTGCTCCAGCGATCCTCCGGCGGGATCGCCGCGTTCGAAACGTCGGTGAACGTGCCGTCGCCGTTGTTGCGATACAGCGTGTTGGGGCCGAAGTTCGTGACGTACAGGTCCAGATCGCCGTCGTTGTCGTAGTCGCCCACGGCCAAGCCCATGCCGTAGCCGCGGTCGCCGAGGCCCGATTCATCGGTCACGTCCACGAACCGCTGGGTCACGACGCCGTCCGGCCCAACCGCCAGATCGTTGCGGTATAGACGGTTGCTTCCTTCGGCTCGCTGAAGGACATCCGCGTTGACGCCATCGGCATTCGACAATTCGCCGAGCGAGAACGCCTGCACCGCATACACATCCAGATCGCCGTCGCCGTCGTAATCAAACAGCCCGCACCCGGAGCCCGCAATCTCCGGGAAGTGATACTGACCGGTAGCGCCGGTGGTGTGAACGAAGTGCAGGCCGGTGATCTCGGCGATATCAACAAACCAGACCTCGCCGGTATCAGACGAACCACCTGGATTCGGGGTCGCGGATTGTTGATTCACATTGGCCGGACCGGGGCTGTTGTCCGACTCACCACACCCGGCTCCGACGAGGGTGAGCATCCCGCATGTGATTGACACGAATCGGCCCAACACGGTCATCAGGATAGGCACTGGCCGTCCATCTGCCCGCACGTTCCAACCGTCCCCCGTCTGAGCGAATCAGGCCCGGCGACGCCCCTCCGCGCTCACGTCCGCCCGGATCAGCCGCTCGCCCTGTTCAGCCGTGATTGATCCCTCGGCAATGTAGGCCGCAATCTCGCGCCGGCTCTTTTCTCGGCTACTGGTCGTCAGCACCGCCGTCACCGCCCGAATCAGCGACCCCAGCAGCAGGACCACGCCGATCACCGACACCACCACGACATACATGTGATCGTCAAGTAAATCGATGAATTGCTCCATGGCGAAGCTCCTTTTCCCCCGTGCCGCCAATCGGTGTCCCGTCGGCCGACGGCGCAGTATACCTACGCCCCCTCAGTTGGTTGTTCCGTTTCCAGGCTTTCCTGTTTCATCGCCTGCCACTTCTATCGAGAACTCGCGTGGCCTAGCATCAGTTCGCGCCGCCCTCGCCGATTGGTGTACAACAAAGGGTACGCCCTCCGCCGGCCTCGCACGGGTCCCGAGCCTCGGTTTTTCGGACATCCAGCCCTCGCGTGTGACCCGATCAGGACCGCCGTTGCAGACCGACCAGGATCGTGGTCGATGGTTGCACAGGCCGTGAATGTTGGAACAATAAGACGAGTCTGTCCTGTTGATTGAGACTCGTATCGCCGTGATAACTCAGCTCAGGGAACCCCTGGCACTACCCCCTAGCGTCGCATCGATCATGGACCCGCTCGTCGGAGCATTACTGGCTTACTACATCGCCGTCTGGGCGGTCATCTGTCTCTACGGGCTCCACCGCTATTGGGTCCTGTGGGTCTTTCTTCGCAACAAGGGGTGGAAATCCGCGCCGCAGCCGATGGGGCGGTTCGACACCCTCCCCACCGTCACCGTCCAGCTTCCTATGTTCAATGAACGGCACGTGGCCGAGCGCATCATCACGGCGTCGTGCCGCCTCGACTATCCGCCCGACAAGCTTCAGATTCAGGTCCTGGACGATTCGACGGACGACTCGGCCGAGATCGCCCGGCGTTGCTGCGAACGGATGAGGGCTGCAGGACATGATGTCCAATACCTTCACCGTGCCAATCGCGAGGGATTCAAGGGCGGGGCGCTGGCCAACGGCATGGCCACCGCGACCGGCGAGTTCATCGCCCTTTTCGACGCCGATTTCGTGCCGCCGCCGGACATCCTTTACAACACCATCCATCATTTCACCGACCCAACGATCGGAATGGTGCAAACCCGCTGGGCCCACCTCAATCGCGACGATTCGATCCTCACGCAGGTCCAGTCGATGCTGCTGGACGGGCACTTCGTCATCGAGCAGACGGCGCGGGCCTGCCGGGGTCGATGGTTCAACTTCAACGGCACCGCCGGCGTGTGGCGCCGCACGTGCATCGAAGAGGCCGGCGGCTGGCAGCACGACACGCTCACCGAGGACACCGATCTGTCGTATCGCGCGCAGCTTGCGGGCTGGCGATTCAGGTACCTGCCCAACGTAACGTGCCCCGCCGAGGTTCCGCCCACCGTCAGCGCCTTCATGAGCCAGCAACACCGCTGGAACAAGGGCCTGATGCAGACGGCGATCAAACTGCTGCCGCGCATCTTTCGCAGCAAGGCGCCCCTGGCCACGAAGATCGAGGCCTTCTTCCACCTCACGGCCCCCGTGCCCTACATCGCCGTGCTCCTGCTGATTCTGTTGGCACTTCCCGGGCTATACGTCGCTCTACCCATCTACGAGATGCAGCCGGTGGCGGCGCTGAGCCTCGGCGGCGCGTTTCTCGTCCTGGGGATGATCGCCGCTTGCACGTTCTACATCGTCTCGCAATGCGCCCAGGGCTACCGCTTCTGGCGCACCGTGTTGCGCCTGCCCGCGCTCATGGCGATCGGCGTCGGCATCAACGTCTTGAACACCAAAGCGGCGGTGGAGGCGTTGCTGGGGTACCAAAGTCCCTTCGTTCGCACCCCCAAGTTCGCCGGCGCCGAGGTCAGCGACCCAGATCCGATCCTGCGCAAACGCCGGCCCCGACTTCCCGGCGGAACGATCGAGCTGAGTCTGGCCGGGCTGATGATCCTGTGCATCGCCTTGAGCGTCACCCGCCCGTTCGTCATGATCGGCGTC
>JADFNO010000173.1 GCA_022563315.1 Planctomycetota bacterium
CTGCGATCAACGTCCACTGCTCATCCGTAAGCCGATGTCGGAGCATGAGGCATCCTTTCCGCATGCGTGAAAAGTGGGATCATCGGCCACGACCCCGATTCGCGTTGAGTTTTCGGACGGAGCCTAGTCCGCGACTTGCCATAGCCAAGTATGGAAAGCCTGAGGCTTCATCGATGCTGGATGATTCGACGTTCGAGTCGAGCGAAGGATTCGGGGGCGTCCTGGGGACCCAGTTTGGCAATAGACGCTCTACCGCCGCCGGTGGCCGTCCAGCTTTTCTGCCCCATCCTGAACTCCAGGATGACTGGATGCTAGTCAAGCCGATGTATTTTAGTTGGTTCACAAACCAATATCGCCCAGGGTCATTGTCCGAGGAGTGTTCGGTAAATGCTGGACTTAACCCGGCAGTACACACCCAAGCCACGGCGACGTTCAACACTACGCCAACCAGAAGGAATGCCAGAGCTATGCGGAACCGTCGCATCACGCCTCCGACCGGATTCTAGCAGGAGAGTACGAGAACGACACGGGAGGCACTCTCATTCCTCATAGACAGAATATATGACTTCGGCATCACGAAGTGTTAGTGCGCTCACCCGTTCGATCCTAGTCCGCTCGGCGGTTATGAGATACAGGTAATTCTCGACAGGCGACAACGGACCGAGGAGAACGTCGCGACTGAATCTCTGTTCCGCAATCACCTTTCCGTCGGGCGTGACGACAACTACGCCGCTCATCGTGCGGACGATCACTACCGAGCCTGCTGCCGTCACCTCGTAGATAGCACCGAGAGGGGCGTAGATCGGCTCGGAGCCGCGAAACACGGTGACTCCGTCATGGAATATGACTTCACCGCCGATCGACCCGCAAATATCGAGCCATTCTGCTTCGGCCACGGTCCGCACTATCCGCACGTCAGAGTTTTCCACCTCAAGCTCTACGATGACATTGTTTGGTTCTCTCGACAATTCAACATAAAGTGTATTGTCGCCCGACCAGGCCATTCGGCGGTCCGCGACTTCGACATCGGTAACAACAGGAATCCAGTCATTAGATTCAGAGACGAGCGCCAGTTTCATACCTGAGTTGTTGGACTGGAGATCGGCCCGGATGTCGAACCACGTCAAGGCGAGCATTGATCCACTTGGATTCCAGCTACCAACTGAGGCGAGTATTTCTTTGGGAAACTCGGTGTCGGTGACGAGCTCGATGTGACCGTTCACCGTGTATCGAAGCAATCGCTTAAAGTCGGCGAGCAAAAACAGGTGATGTTGACGTGCGCCGGGCTGCCATGCCAGGAAAGAGGAACCGTCGCCCCCCGGGATTACGCGCAATCGCTGCTCATCGACGGTTAACTCAAGGAGCACAGCTTGCCAAGCCTGGCGGTTCGCTGTTCGCTGATCAGGCAAATACGGCGCAACTGAGAATGCGAGGTACCGGTCGTCCGGACGGAGTGCCAACCGGGACACGATCTGCCGCGGCTCGGGAACGGCTGGCGTCTTTTCGCCTGAGCTTTCTTGGACATTAGGCTGGCCAGGATCGCAGCCGGTCAGTGAGGTGAGAGTTGCTAGAACTAAGCCCCACGCCACAGCGACGTTGACAATCGCGCCGAGGATCAGGAATAGCACGAGTTTGGTAAGGCGGCGCTTCACGCGATAAGGATACTCCGGTCAGAGCCGGGCTGTCCTCAGCCCGGAGGCCGACCCACCCCCCCTCCCTGGGAGGGAGGGAGAAACGTCTTGCTTGCAACCAAAACCCCGCGTTGGCGGAGTGTTATCCAAGGAACCGTGTCGGTGTCGGTGTCGCAAGACCTCGGTGTAGAAACTGTCTCGATCGATCCCGGCCGCGTTATCGGGCAACAGGCGATCGAATACACGAGTTCAAGCATGTTGCTCAGTGCGAAACTTCAGTGCAGCAGGTGTCAGCTTTAGGTATTGCCTGGTGGTGTCGATACTTGGGAAGGCCTACATACCTCGTCGTCAGAACTGCTGGACGTGCGAACGGCGCTGTCTTTGACCGGATCGACTGCCGGAGCGTTGTACCGCAAGTTCCCGCTGGGTTCGAGACCAGGTCCGTTGCGCGAGTGAAGTGTCTCGAATCGACATAAGGTTATGGCTCGCTGGTTATGAATACAGAGAATGAGTCGTGGCCGCCGGAGTTTGATGAGGCGAAGCGTGAGCGTGTTCTGAAGCACGTCATGTGGTACTACGCCGATCGTGATGTGGCCACCGCGCTACAGGATGATCTGGTGACGTTCCCCGGAGCGCCCGAACGCGATTCAATGGCGCTGGGGAACGTGGCCGCGAAATGCGCCGGCGCCTCGGTCACACTTTGGACGACCATCATCGATCTACATTTAGACGAGCTTGAGAGGCTCAGGCTGGATAAGGTACAGCCCAGCGAGAAACTCGCAGACTACGACGACATCGCCGAAGCACTCACAGTGCAGATATGGCCCGAACACCTAGCGTCCGGGATTCCCAATCCCATCGCCCGGGTCGATCTCGCCGAAACACGCACACTTCTCACGCTCGACCAATCGGCCGAGAGTCGCCCCGTGAGTCGCGAGGAGGCGAGTCATTGGGGACGATCGGACGAAGAGTTGATCGAGGCAGGACTGGCCAACCTTGAACGCCGACTCGAGCCCGTAGAACGTGAGATGGATTTCGGGTTGTCTGCGACGGTGCGTATTCTCATGGCTGACCCGCCGATGGACTGTTACCTCGCCGCGTGCGTGCTGTGGCTGGAGCGCATCTCCGATACCGTCGGCACGCACGGCGCACTCGTGAGCGTAACAAATCGCGACATGTTGATTGCCTATCCGATCGACGGTGTCGATGTCACGAAGGCGATCACCGGCATGATCCCGCTTGTCAAGAAGGCGGTGGCCGAACGCCCTCATCCCATCAGTGACAATGTGTATTGGCGCCGTCCGGACGGTTCGTTCGTGTTGATTGAAACTACCGTCGTGGACGATCAGGTTGAGGTACAGCTGCCGGACGACTTTGCACGGCTGCTGCATTATCTCGATGGCGAATAGGACAGGCCCGATCGAACTCCATTCGGCGAGCAGGTGTACCCTTCCACCACACTTCCCAAGATAAGGCAAGAGAACAAGATGAACAAGCCTCTGTACGAACGCCTCGGTGGTTATGACGCCATCTCAGCGGTATGCGACGACCTCATAAGCCGGCTGATGAAGGATTCGCAACTGGGCCGCTTTTGGGCGCACCGCGGCAGCGACGGCCTGGCCCGCGAAAAGCAATTGCTCATTGATTTTCTCTGTGCCGCGGCCGGGGGCCCGCTTTATTACCGAGGCCGCGACATGAAGCCCACCCACGTCGGCATGTGCATCAGCGACAGCGATTGGGAACTGTTCATCAGTCATCTGAACGCGACGATTGAGAAGTTCGATGTGCCTGCGACGGAGACGAAGGAGTTGTTGGCCGTCATCGAGAGCACGCGCGCCGATATAGTCGAGATTCACGACTTGGTAGAGGTGTAGGACCTTCTCCGCGGGTTTCTCCCGATGAAATCGGGACGGCTATTGCGAGCGTGATCTATTCGATGCTATAGATAAACAAAAACCCCGCACTGTCGGGGCTTTATCGAATGGCGATGGGCGGACTCGAACCGCCGACCTAGGGTTTATGAATCCCTCGCTCTAGCCGACTGAGCTACATCGCCTTGAAGTTTGGCATATCGCCCAGCAGTCTACGCCCGACCCTATTTCGGTCAAGCCAGATGGACGCCGCCGACGCGCTTCGTGCGAACGATCGGCATATCCGGCGCTTTGGCGTCGTTCGATCCCGCCGGCGTACGCAACCATCGGCTCAACCGCGACGACGCTTCGCCTCTCAAATCAGGATTCGCGAACTTGATCGCATTCGCCACCAGCCCCATGAACATCGGATGCGGATCAAGCGGCCGACTCGTCAGCTCCGGATGAAACTGCGCGGCGATAAAATACGGGTGCGCATCGGCCCCAAGCTCCAGCACCTGCATGATCGGATACTTCGGATGTCGGCCGGAGAATCGCAACCCGCCGCCTTGGAGCCGATCGATGTACTCCGGCTCAACCTCAAACCGATGCCGGAATCGCTGCCGAACCATCTTCGAAGCGCCGGTTTCAAAGAGGAACGCCGCCAATGAATTATCTTCGATCAGCACGTCCTGCGCCCCGAGGCGCATCGTCCCGCCCAGCCCTTCGATTTTTTTCTGCTCAGGTAGCTCGGCGATCACCGGATCGGGACAGTTCGCGTTGAACTCGGTCGAGTCGGCGCCGGTCAACCCCAGCACCGTGCGCGCATATTCGATGACGGCAACCTGAAAGCCGAGGCAGATACCCAGGTAGGGCACGCCGTGTGTGCGCACGTATTGCACGCAGGCGATCTTCCCTTCCACCCCGCGCTCGCCGAACCCGCCGGGAACGATGATTGCATGAACATCCGCCAGGCGCTGCGCTGCATTGGTGGCGGTGATGTCAGAGGTGTCGATCCATCGCACGTCAACCTCAGCGGAAAGATGCGTCGAGGCGTGCTCAAGGGCGCGATCGATCGAGGCGTAGGCATCACGAACCGTCGTGTATTTACCGGTGATTCCGATCGTGATCTTGTGTTTGCGCGGCGCGAGGATCTTGTCGTTGAACTCGGCCCAGCGCCGCCGCGCACGATCCTCACGGACCGCATCCACACGATCGTGCAAATCAAGTATCGACAACACTTCCCGATCAAGCCCGTCGGTGCGCATCGCTTCGGGCACGGTGTAGATCGATTCGCGATCGTGCATCGAGAAAACGCGCTTCATCGGCACGTTGGAATACATAGCGATCTTCTCGCGCACCGTCTCGGTGACGGGATTATGGGCGCGGCACGCGATGATGTGTGGTTGAATCCCCGCTTCCATCAACCGCTTGATCCCGAGCTGCGCGGCCTTGGACTTCTGTTCGCCGAGGATGTGCGGCTCGATGATGTAGGTCAACGCGACGAAGCAGGTCGAGCCGGGCCCTTCCTCGAAGGCGAGTTCACGCAGCGCCTCGATATAGAAACTATTTTCGTAATCGCCCGCCGTGCCGCCGACTTCGATGAAAACGACATCGACCGGCCCGCCCTTTGGTCCGCCCGTCATCGCCAGCTCGCGCAGGCGCAGCTTCACCTGACCGGTCACGTGGGGGATCATCTGAACGTCCCGGCCGAGGAATCCGCCCTCGCGCTCCCGCTGAAGGATGTCCGCATAGATCTGGCCGGAGGTGACGAAATTACGCCGCGAAAGGTTCTGATCGAGCACGCGCTCATAGGTACCGAGGTCCATGTCGCATTCGGTGCCGTCATCGAGCACAAAGACCTCGCCGTGGCGGAAGGGGTTGAGCGTGCCGGAGTCGATGTTGAGGTAGCCCTCCATCTTGATGGGGGCGATGTCCAGGGCCTTGTCCTTGAGCAGCTTGGCCAGGGAGGAGCTGAAGATTCCCTTGCCCAGCCCCGACATCACGGTGCCGATGACCGCGACGAACCGGTGCCGGCCACGCTGATAGCCGTCAGGAATAGGGGAATGGAACTCGGTGGTTTCCCCACTGTGGCCGAACTGCCGCAGGAAGCCGCCGCCGGAGTCCTCGTGGGATGATGGGTAGTGGACCAGGGTGGGCATTCCCAATCGTACCGCGCCGAGGCTCGCGACGAAAGCCCCTCCCGGCGGCGATCCGGCTGACCGTTCATGTGGGCACGCCGCCGCGGTACACTTTGGGCCAAAGGAGATGCCAAGATGAGTGATCGAATGATGAGGCAAGGCCTGCTGAGGCTGAGCGCGATCGTCGGTATTGCGGCCCTATGCCCGGCGGCCATGGCGGACGATCTCGGCGGGTCCGAGGCCTGCCTGGCTGGGAAGCTGCAGCGCGCCGACTGGGTTCAGTCCTCCAAGGCCTTGGACGAAGCGACCGGCCGGGACCTTCGGCACTTCCCGCCTGACCGCATCGTGGATTACCTCCACATGAAGCTCCAGATGCGTTTCGACAATCTGGACGACATGCGGTTCACGGCCACCGAGACGCTGCGCTTCGAGCCGATCGGGACCGCGGCCTGGGCGATCACGCTGGACGCGGTCGGGTTGGATATCACCGCCGTCACGCTCGATAACAGCGCCGTGGAGCATTACCAAGACGACGAGACGCTGACCCTGCGCTTCGATCCGCCGTTACCGCTCGGCCAGCCGCAGGAGATCGTGATCGAGTACGTCTGCGATCACCCATATACCGGGCTGTTCTTCACGCCTTCGTCGCCACAGGCTCCTCATTACACAGCCCAGGTTCACTCGCACGGCCAGCCTGAGACCAATCGTCATTGGTTCGTCAGTCATGATTTCCCCAACGAGCGGATGACCACCGAGCTGATCGTGGACGTGCCCAGCGGTTTGGCGGTTTCGAGCAACGGCCGGCTCGTTTCGCGCCGTGACGACGGTCGCCGCGCGGTTTGGCACTACCTTCAGGACAAGCCGCACGTCAGCTATCTCGTGTCGCTGATCATCGGCGAATTCGAGATCGTCGAGATCCCGCATTCGCGCGTGCCGATGCAGGTGTGGGTGCCGCGGGATAAGGCCGACCAAGTTATGCAGACCTATGGGCGCACCGGCGAGATGATCGACCTGTTCGAGAAGCGGCTCGGCGTACCGTATCCGTGGGATCGTTACGACCAAGTCGTGACGAAGAACTTCGGCGGGGGGATGGAGAACACCTCCGTCACGACGATGTATGCCACCGCCGTCTTTGACGAAACAGCCCTGCTCGATGGCGACATCCAAGGACTTATCTCACACGAGCTTTGCCATCAATGGACCGGCGATCTGATTACCTGCAAGAGTTGGGCCCACCTCTGGCTCAACGAAGGCTGGGCCACGTACGGCGCGGCGCTGTGGTTCGAGCATCGAGACGGCGAAGACGGCTATCTCGACGCCATGCGCCGTAACTTTCGGCGGGTGACGGCGCGAGACAAGGCGGGCCAGGGGCTGCCGATGGTCTCTCCTGTGTATGAGCACCCGCGCGAAACGTTCCGCCGCGCTGCGAATCCCTATCCCAAGGGCGCTTCGATCCTCCACATGCTGCGGCGAATGCTCGGCGACGAACTGTTCTTCCAAGGTGTTCACTTGTACATGAATCGTCACGCGCTCGGCGTGGTCGAAACGAACGACTTTCGCTACGCGATGGAGGAAGTCTCCGGTCTCGGGCTCGAATGGTTTTTCGAGCAGTGGTGCTATCGGCCTGGTGTTCCGGAACTCAATGTGGATGTGCGCTACGATGGCAAATCGCGCGAGTTGCTCGTCGATATCGAGCAGACGCAGCACATCGATGAGCAGGCGCCGGCGTA
>JADFNO010000027.1 GCA_022563315.1 Planctomycetota bacterium
GAAACAGCAACTTGTTGCGCTGGGTGAAGAGTTTCAGATCATGACGCAGTACACGAGCTTCGTCGCGGTCGAGAAATCGCGCTTAACGATTGACGGGAAGCCCGTGCTGGTCGCTGTCCCGATCGAGATGCCGGCTGGTGTTTCATATGAAGGCATCTTCGGTGGTTTTATCGAGAACGCGATCGTTGGCGAACAGATTCGAGCTGGCCTACATAACCAGGGGCGCGTTGTTGCGCAGTTGACTGAGTCTGCCATACGCGATATCGACTATGAAGCAACTTCGGCGGACAGTCGGGAGCAACGAAGCGGCGAACGGCAGCGCTTCATCAACGAGAACCTTTTGCGTGTGCGCCAATTCCAACTAGAGTTGAAGTACGACGAGGCCCTTGAAGTCATCAATGAGATCCTTCTCTTCGACGAGCACGATCCCGCCGTCCAGGCACTTAAGGAGGCCATCAACACCACGATCCTGTACCGCAAGTGGGATGACGATCAACGTCAACGGGAGAGAGACGGCCAGTTGCCTCTCAAGGCGCAGTCATCAATGAGTGCCCCGCTGGCAAATCTAACCGAGGTTGGGGGCGCGGTTCCGACTGATTGGCCCAACCTGTCATTGAAGCGATCGAGCCCGGGCGCCGTGGCTGGCGAGAAGCTTGGGCTTGCTCTGGGACAGATCGTTGAACTAAAGCATGCGGATCCGCAGGCCGTGGCCGAAGAGATGAACGCCCTGTTGTCTCCAGCGGGTAGCCGCCTTGACATTCAACGACGCGAGACAGGGCTCGTGGGCTTCGATATTGGCGGAGTAACACGTACGCCTCCGCCCGGACCGCCGAGTGCGACAAGCATTCCTCGATCAACTGAGGGTGTGCAGATCACCGGAACTCCGTTAGTGAGAACGAACCTACTCAATGGCCGGCGCGCGCGTGCCAGAGGCATCACGGATATCGACGGTAATGGTGCTGGCGTTCCGACTCAGCCCCGCAAGGCCGGCCGCGGCGCTGCCTCAGCGCCCGGCGCAGGCAGTGGCGGTGGTTTCGGCGGCGGAGGCGGTGTAGCTGGCGCGTACCTCGTCGGTGATCCGAGCGATGAGAAGAAGGGGAAGAACAAAGCCGAAGGCACGATCACTTTCCCGTGGCCACAAACACCGCAGCGCTCCGAAGGCCGTAAGGATTTCTACGGTCTTTACAGTGTCGGTACTGACCGCGCGGCAGAGTTGAACGGCGAACTTCCATTGATCAGCGAGATCCCGTTGCCCGAAGAGTTTTTCCGATACAAGGCTGACGACGAGAAGGGGTTATCTTCCTACGAAATTCTCACAAGGGACGACCAGGCAGATAAAGACACCGTGGACCGTCGTGTGGCTGGTAAGGCGAGCCTCTTCGATGATCTGAAGAAAGTCGCCGAGGCGAACAAAGTCGACAATGAGCCGGCGGAAACCGATGCGCCAGCGTCTGCGATCGCTCCTGTGGATGCGGGCGCGCTCGCCCCTGCTGCGGAATCGGTTGATGTACTCGCAGCGGTCGAATTGAAGGACGAGGCCGAGACTTCTACGAAAGCGATCGAGCTTCCGTTGTTGACACATCTGTTCATGCGTGCCGGCCGTCCGCTGCTGACCAACGAAATTGCGATCCTTATCGGCCAACTCGTCGAGGCCGACCAGATTGATGTGGCGAAGCAACTCACGAACGAACTGGTCATCTATCTGCCGGACTATGAAATCGGCGTGAAGATGCACGATGCGTTCGCCAACACTGAACTTGACGATGACTCTCGCAGCAAGGCTGTGATCGAGCTTGCCCTGAAGGCGCAGGCCGAGCTCGAAGCGATCATGTTCAGCGCGTGGGCCGAGGCGCGCTTGCACAATGTGTTGGAGGAAAGTCTTTATGAAATGTTGGTTGATACGAGTACGGATGACACGCTGCTGGTGAGTGTGCTTGCGACGAGTGTGGATGATGAGGTGCTGAGCGCCTTGCAACAAGCGGGGCTGATCGTCAAGGCGAAGCCGACAAGCGGCTCGTTTGTGGTCGGTGAAACTTCCACGGATAGACTTATCGATCTGGCGCTCTTGCAAGCGGTGCGCCGCATCGAACCGGCGCGACTTTCTCCGACGCCCAACTGACCGAGGCGGTGCGACACTGCTTTGATATCGCTGCATAACACCCGCAGACGCCCACGGGCTTCAGTGGTTGTTTCAGCTTCGTCTCAGCTAGTCTTCGAGCATCACCAAGGCGATCATGATGACAAAGATGAGAATCCACTTTACGAATTCCCGTCATCGTCGTCGTCGATTTTCCCAAACGCGGCGCAGCTGGTCTCGTTGGAAATGACGACCACACTCGGGACAGATGCCACGTTCGCTGTGCGAGAGGTCGTAAGCGCACTCGGGGCAGCGCATGGCGGCGTCCGAGATGTCGGCGCGCTCAATCATCCGTGTGGTCGATCATAGGAGTATCGCGCGCGATACGTTCCCGGAAATGGCGTAGGGGAGCGTTTGTAGGGTTCGCTGTGCGGACACTTTCTTTATGATGATCAAGAAACCTACGGATTGCTATCCGTGGGCGTCGGCCATCCACCCGCCGCGTTGGGTTTGTCTACTCGGTCCAATAGTCCGTTACGATGCCGTCGGTCACTTCGATGTAGGCGGTTGAGGTGCGTGACTCGTTCTTGCCGCCGGCGAAGAGGAACAGCACGGTCCCGCCGGAGTGCTCGGTCGTCCGATGCTCGTACCGGAGAATCGCGACGTTGGGCTGCCCCTTCACTTCCGTCCGCTCGGTCGGCTCGCCCAGGGTGGCGATTACCCACGCCTCTGTGGTCGTTCCCAGCTCAAGTCGATCGAGCGTGGTCGGCGTGACTTTGACACCGCTCTCGTGATACGAGCTGCCGGTGACGACCAGGCACCCGGTTGTCAGAACGGCAAAAGCGACGGCCATGAGTCCAATCAACATTCGTCGAATCATGGTGATTCCTCCTCAGATTAGGTTCGAAGGGAAGGTCATTATCAAACAAACCGCCCCGGCCAGGTTCCATATTCCACAGAGAAGCACGATCCGGGCGTATGGATACCGCACGGGCGATTCCTCCCTCTTCATACCACCGGCGGGTGGGAGGCGTTACACCGGCCGGGTAGGCTATTGGATATGAATCTCTACACCCGCACTGGTGACGACGGCACGACCGGGCTCTTCGGCGGCGATCGCGTGAGCAAGGATCACCCACGTATTGCGGCCTTTGGAACGGTCGATGAACTCAATGCTTGCGTCGGCTTGGCGGCGGCGGCTTGCGGCACGAACGACAAATACGAATCGCAACTGCTCAGGGTGTTGGGCGAGCTTCAGAGCCGGTTGTTTGATGTCGGCGCTGACCTGGCCGCCCCGTTGGGGTCCAAACACGAAGACAAGATCAAGCGAATCGACAGCGACGACGTGAAGCAGGTCGAAGCGTGGATCGACGAGTTTGATGCGAAGAACGAACCCATGAAGAGTTTCGTCCTGCCCGGCGGAACGGAACTCGCCGCACGGCTGCACCTGGCCCGAACGGTCTGCCGTCGAGCCGAGCGCGAGGTCATCGCCCTGGCTCACGGCGGGCCGGTGAACGAGCAGTTGCGAATTTATCTGAACCGCATCAGCGATCTATTGTTCGCCATGGCCCGCCGCGCCAACAAGCAAGCCGGCGTCGCCGACGTACCGTGGACGGGCCAATGACTTCGCCGCAGACCCACGTCGTCACCGGCGCCTTCGGGTACACCGGGAAATACATTGCACAACGTCTACTCGATGCCGGCCATGCCGTGCGCACACTGACCAACTCGCCGCAGCGCACGAATCCCTTCGGCTCGCGGGTTGCGGTGCATCCCTACAACTTCGACGATCCGCCGAAGCTCGTCGCCGCGCTTGAGGGTGCTGATGTTCTTTACAACACGTATTGGGTGCGATTCACTCACAAATTGTTCAAGCAGGCCGATGCCGTCGACAATACGCTCACGCTGTTTGAGGCGGCAAAACAAGCTGGGGTGAAGCGCATCGTCCACGTCAGCATTACCAATCCGTCGGACGATTCCCCTTTGGAATACTTCAGCGGCAAGGCGCGACTCGAACGCGCGCTGATTGAAAGCGGCCTTTCCTACGCGATTCTCCGCCCGGCCGTACTCTTCGGCCACGAGGATATCCTCATCAACAACATCGCGTGGATGCTGCGCAAACTGCCGATCTTCGGCGTGTTCGGCAACGGCCGATACCGCTTGCAACCCATGTACGTTGAAGACTTCGCCGATCTGGCCGTACACCAGGCAGCACAATCACCCAACGTCATCATTGACGCCATCGGACCGGAGACGTTCACGTTCCGGGACTTGGTCAAGACAATCGCCCAAGCCATCGGCGTGCGCAGGCTCATTGTTCCCGTGCCACCGGCGCTGGGATTCGCGCTCGGTTGGCTGCTGGGCAGAATCAAAGGCGATGTCATCATCACGCGCCAAGAGATCCGCGGCTTGATGGATGACTTGCTCTATGTTGATTCGCCCCCGGCCGGACGCACGAAGCTCAGCGACTGGGCGCAGCAGCACGCAGACGAGCTCGGCAAGCACTACGCCAACGAGCTTGCCCGGCGAATCGATCGCCGCGCCGCCTACGAGCAGTTGTGACCGACCCTCTGCCCTGACCCCTGACCCCTGACTCCTGACTCCAATCCTGACCCCGAGCTCCATTTGCCTGACCCGCCTGCGGCCTCTACGCTGGCCATTCAAGGCGATCCAGGAGAGGCATTTCATGGCCATCAAAGTGGGCATCAACGGTTTCGGACGCATCGGCCGGCTTGTCTTTCGGGCCGGCATCCAGCAGGGCGGCATCGAGTTCCCCGCCGTCAACGACCTCGTGCCCGCGGACGGCCTGGCCTATCTGCTGCGATACGACTCCACGCACGGGCGGTTCGATCGGCCCGTCGCCGTCGAGTCCGCTGGATTCACCTGCGACGGCGCGCTGACCAAATGCCTCAGCGTCAAGGACCCGGCCGAGCTGCCCTGGCGCGAGCTCGGCGTCGATTACGTGCTCGAATCGACCGGCCTGTTCACGGACTTTGAAGGCGCGAGCAAGCACATCACCGCCGGGGCCAAGCGCGTGATTATCTCCGCGCCGTCGAAGTCCCCCGACCAGATCCCGACCTTCGCTTACAAAGTCAATCACGAGCGTTACAACCCTGCGACCGACACCATCATCTCCAACGCGTCGTGTACGACGAACTGCCTCGCGCCCGTGGCGAAGGTCATCAACGACGAGTTCGGCCTGGAAGAAGGTCTGATGACCACGATCCACGCGGTGACGGCCGCGCAGCCCACGCAGGACGGTCCGTCCAAGAAAGATTGGCGCGGCGGGCGCAACGCCTACGCCAACATCATCCCCGCCAGCACCGGCGCGGCCAAGGCCGTGGGATTGTGCATCCCCGAGCTGAAGGGCAAGCTCACGGGCATGGCGTTCCGCGTGCCGGTGATTGACGTTTCGTGCGTCGATCTGACTTTCCGCACCGAAAACCCAACGAGCCTCGCGAACATCAACGCCGCGATGAAAGCCGCCGCTGAAGGTCCGATGCAGGGCGTGCTCGCGTACACCGAGGAGGCGGTGGTCTCCAGTGACTTCATCGGCGACCCGCATTCGAGCATCTACGATGCCGGGGCTGCGATCGAATTGTCGGATCGCTTCTTCAAGGTCATCTCGTGGTACGACAACGAGATGGGGTACGCCTGCCGATGCCTGGACATGATCCGCATGATGGCCCAGCAGGACGGGGTGACGTAACCACACATCCCCCAACGCCCACGGATAGCAATCCGTGGGTTAATCCGTAGGTATCAGAATACCAATCCGTGGTTGTCCTGCTCACTCCAGCGCTGCGGCGCCGCTGATCACTTCCATCAGCTCGGTGGTGATTTTCGCCTGACGCGCGCGATTGTACGTGCGTCGCAGCGTTTTGCGAACGTCGCCGGCGTTCTCGGTAGCCGCTTTCATCGCCACCATGCGCATGATCTGCTCGCTGACGGCAGCGTCGAGAAAAGCCTGATACAGCGCGGTCTTCACCGTCAGCGGCAGCAGGTCGTCTAGTATCTCATCGGTTGACGGGCTGAAGTCATACAGCGCGGCAGCGGATGGCGCTTCGGCCGATTCTGGTTCGTCCGGCTTAAGCGGCAGAAGCTGCACAAGCTCCGCCACCTGCCGGGCATTTGTGATGAACCGCATGTAGGCGACCCGGATGGCGTCGTACTTGCCTTCGCTGAACTGGCGGATATAGCGATGCGCCAGTTGGTCGATCTGTTCGTAGCGCGGTTTATCGCCGACGGTATGGCGCTGCGAGATGGGGACCCGCTGAAACCGGAAGAATCCCACCGCCTTCCTGCCCGAGGTTTCCAGATCAAGACTGAGGCTGCGCTGTTTGAGTTGGCGAACGTGGGCCATCGCCTTGCGCAATACGTTGGCGTTGAACGCGCCGCAGAACCCGCGGTCGGAGCTGATGACGAGCAGGAGCTCGCGTTTGGGCGACTCGGCTGGGCCGTCCACCAGCGGGTGCTGGAGATCGCCCGCGGCGGCGACAACCTCGCCCACGAGTTGCTGCACTTTCTGTGAATAGGGTTGGGCGGCCTTGGCCCGCTGCACCGCGGTGGTGAACTTCACGGTGGCGATCATCTGCATCGTCTTGGTGATGCGCTCGATGGTGCCAACAGCGGTGATGCGCCTGCGGATTACTCTGATCTGGACCATGGGGCGGATAGTGTAGCGGGGGGACGTTGTCTGGACAAAGACCGGGCTCGGGGACGAGCCGGCTCGCTGGGTTACGCAAGAATCAGCCCGTCGTAGGACAAGGCCATACGCTCCGGCAGCTTCGGATCGAGGTCGGCATGGGAGATGTCGTGCGTCATGTGGATGAAGAACGTCTGCTGGGCGTCGATGTGCTCAGCCGTCTCGATCGCCTGATCGACACTCATATGGGTTGGGTGTTTCCGATAGCGGAGCATGTCCAGGATCAGCGTGCGCAAACCCGTGAGCTTCGGCCAGGTCTCCGGCGGAACGCTCGAAACGTCCGTGCAATAGGCGAGCGGCAACGGGCTCGGCTGATCCTCAGCCACCTGACCGCGGCGATCCAACGCTTCGATGCGGAATCCCAGGATCGGCAGCCGACCGTGCAACAACCGCAGCGGCGTCCACCGTACGCCGTGCAGATCAAGCGACCGCTCCGGGCCGATCACCTGGGGGATCAGTGTCGCCACGAACGAATCGTTGATGTTCTTCTCTTTCTCGAAGATGTGGCGATAGACACGGCGCAGATGCTCGAAGGTGTGCGGCTCAGCGTACACCGTGATCGGTTTTTCCATGACCGCGTTGAAGCGGCGCACGTCGTCCAACCCGAAGGTGTGATCGACGTGATTGTGGGTATAGATGATGCCATCACAGCGCACGATTTTGTGTCGCAGCACTTGCTCGCGCAGATCGGGGGAGGTGTCGACCAGGACGATGCGCGGATCGCCGTGAGGATCGGTGAATTGAATGCACGCAGCTGGTCGAGTCCGCCGGTCGCGCGGATCATCTGATGTGCAAACGTCACAATCACAGCCGATGACGGGCACCCCGGCCGAGGTCCCCGAGCCGAGAATGATGAACCGGATGTCGCGCACGGCAGCGTCGGTCATGATTGTGAGATCGTAGTCTCTCCTAGCCGCGGGTGTATACCCGCGGGCAGCGTACGAGAGAACCGCCGTTGAGGCCGATTCGCCCCCGCATAGACATGCGGGGCTACGAGTTCGCGTTGTCGTCTTGGCCCGAAACTCCCGTGATGCGAATCAACGTCGGCATGGTCAATCCTTGCAACAGCAAACTGACGAGCACGACGCCGAAGATCACGGGGACGAGAAAATCGCGCAACGGCGATTCGGGCAGGCCCAACACCAGGGCAAGAGGGATCGCCCCTTTGAGCCCAGCCCATAGCACGACATGCTTCCAACCGCGGGGCCAGTGTCGGCCGAAGGTGTAGGCGATTGTGTACACCATCGCGGCTCGGGCGATCAGGCTCGCCGCGAACGTGCAGGCGACAGCGAGCAGCACCTTCGACTCGATCAGTCGCTGCACACCGCCTTCGATGAATTGCAGCTCGATCCCGATCAACAGGAACACGAGCGAGTTGACGATGAAATCGATCGACTCCCAAAACGTTTCGATGGTTTCGGCAGTTCGTTTACTCATCGCCAGTCGGCTGCCGTAGTTGCCCATAATGAGTCCGGCGACGACGACCGCGATCACACCCGAACCGTGCAATCGCTCAGCGGTGATAAATGTCCCCCACACCAGGACGATGGTGATGGCGTTTTCCAGGACGTGATCGTTAAGGCGTCGTAATAGCCAGAATGCGAGCAACCCCAGAACGAGCCCCACCACGACGCCGAGGCCGACGACTTGCACGAAGGTGATGATGCCGGCGACGATTGACAGCGACGCCTCATCGCCGGCCTCATGTGCGCCGGAGGCAATTGAGATCACAATCGCAGCGCGGAGGATGAGAAACAACACGACGCCGGTTCCGTCATTGAACAGGCTTTCGCCTTCAACGAGCGTCTTGAGAGGTTGGGGGGCGTTGGCAGTCTTGAACGTCGCAATCACCGAGATGGGATCAGTTGGCGCGAGCATCGCCCCAAACAAAAGGGCTGGCAGCCATACGCCGTGTTGATCGATAATCACCTGCGGCAAGAAGAACGTCACGACGAAAGCCACCGCAACCGTACTGAGGATCACACCGGGAATGGCCAACGCGGCCACGGGAACGGCCTTGCGCTGAAGGAGCCCGAGATCAAGATGCAGCCCGGCTTGGAAGAGCAACGGGGGAAGAAACAAGACGAGCACCAGCTCCTCGGTGATTTTCAGATCCTGTGGAGCGGCCCCCAGTAGCGCAACCACCAGCCCCGCCAGCACCAGTGCGATCGTGTAGGGGATTTTCACAAATTTTGTCAGCACGCCGACGGTCGCCGCGAACCCCAGCAGGGCGACGAACATGCCGACCGTATCGGAGACCAGGCCGTGCTCGCCGGTCGCTGCCAGAAGCGTCGGTGTCATGCCGCACAGCATATCGTCGGCGTCGCCATGATGAATCGCCGGCGTCTGGAGTGCGACCGGCCGTCTACACTCAACCCATGGTCGTCCCGGTTCGAGCCGTGCTTGTGGGCGTTGCGGTCATCTCGGCGGCGGCCGGCGGCGCGCTGTGGCTCGGGCGGGGCCCCGGCGTGGTGGTGTGGATACTCCTTTTATGCGGCGTGATCGGCTTGATCGTGGCGCGAATGGGGCCCGGGCGTGGGACAACCCGCCTCGAGGAGCCGGACGATGTCAGCCAACTATCCACTGAACGACGCCATCAACTCGTGCGGGGCACGAGCATGCACCTGCGGGACATGCGCTATCGCTACTCGGTGCGAGCTGAGCATCACGAGCTGGGCGGCCGCGAATGCTTCAACGCCGAGGTCAACAACATACACTTGGGATTCGTGCCGGTGATGATCACTGATAACGCGACGGACAAGCAGGGATACGGTTTCGTCGCGTTCGTCTACGACGGCCGGCGCTGGCGCGGCCCGGGGCTGCCGTGCCCGGGTGGGCGGGAGCGGGCGCTTCACCACGCCCAACACTGTGTTTCACCGCTGGACGAATCGGACGAGCCGACATCGTAATACGAATCGCAGTTGATCCGCAGGCGGGTGCCATGCTTTGACCCTTTTAGGGCAAAGCATGCTTCATCCCGACGCGTCGGGAATGAAGCATGGCACCCGCGAAACGCACGAAAATTATTTGGGATTCGTATCAGACGGTTGCGAGCACATGATTTTCATTCTTGCATTCTCAAGAATGTGAGAACCAGAGAAACAGTCACGAAAGCTCGAGGAGTTGGTCTCGCCGTGGTCTTGCCGATCCGGACGACGGGCACAGAATCGCCGAGCGGCGGTTCATCCGGTGAATCTCAAACTTCAGCGGGGGTGGCGGCACAAAGAGCCTCGCGCAGTCGGTGGATGACTTGATCAGGCTGATCGGCGCCGCATACCGCCGCGGAAACCGCCACGCCCTTGACACCTAATTGGACAAGTCGATCAATGTTGTCCGGCGAGATGCCGCCGATGGCCACATGCGGCAGCTTGTTCCACGCGAGGTATCGGCGCAGATAGTCAGGCCCGACAATCGTGTCCTTGCGCTTGGTGGTCGTGGGAAACATGGGCCCAACACCACAGTAATCCGCCCCATCACGCAGCGCCTGCTCAGCTTCGCTCAGCGCCGACGTGCTGACGCCGACGATGAGTTGCCGACCGACGATCTTCCTCACTTCAGTACACGGCAAATCAGTTTGGCCAAGATGCACGCCGTCGGCTGAGGCCAGCAGCGCGATGTCGGGCCGATCGTTGATGATGACGGTCGTCTGGGGCGCAGCCATCTCAACGAACAACCGGGCTCGCCTCAGCAACTCGCCGTCATCCAGCTCCTTCTCCCGAAGTTGAATGCAATCCGGTTCTGCGTCTGCTATGAGCTGCGCGACTTCACGCCAATCGCGATCACCGCACAACTTCTCGGAGAAGATCACGCAGATTTGCCATTGCCGGGCACGCCCCGAGCCCAGCGCTCGGTTGAGGCGATGCTCCAGGTCGTAGCCGCAATAGCGCAGTGTCTGAATGGATGCGGCGAACCCGGCGTCGATCGTTTTCCCATATTCCTCCAGGACGCGCATCGCTTCGCCCAGGCGTTTGCCGGCCGCGATCACGACCTCGGCGGTGGAAGACCGGGTTCGTTCGGCGGGCGTGCTGATCTGGGTCCCAACGTCGCCGGGCGTGTCTCGATTCAGGTCGAGGTTGTCGAATCGCAGTAGCGACTCGGACAGATCGTGGCGAAGCTGCTTGAGTCCGGTGGTAAGGTCGGCATCGCCCAGTCGAAAGCGCGCCGCCTCCTCCATGACCCGCAGCGCCTCGCGCGCCCGATTGGCGTTGGCATCGAGGATTCTTGCGGTATGAGACACGCGAGAATAGTAGGGCCGTCGGCGAGACTTGCCCCGCTTACGCCGTGGCTGCGTCGGGCACGGACGTCGCTGGGTTTTCACCGCGCTCGATGGCCAGGATCTTCCTGACTCGTCGCTCGTGCCGGCCGCCGTCGAAGGGTGTCGCAAGCCAGACATCGACGATCTCGGCCAAGTCATCATGCGCCGTGATCTCGCTGCCGAGACAGAGCACGTTGGCGTCGTTGTGTCGTCGGCTGCGCTCGGCGTTGACCTTGTCGTAGACCAAAGCGGCCCGGATGCCGGCGATCTTGTTCGCGGCAATGGTGACGCCGATGCCGTTGCTGCAAATGAGAATGCCGCGATCGGCATCACCGTCGGCGACGGCGCGGCCAACGAGATACGCGCTGTCCGGATAGTCGCACGACTCGCCGCTGCATTCGCCGAGGACAGTCGCCTCGTGGCTTGCGGACTGTAGATGCGCGATCAGGCTGCGAACCGCCTCGATTCCGCGATGATCAGTCCCCAGCGCGATCTTCATCGCCAAGCACTCCCTTGAGCCGCAGCGGGATCAGATGCATGAAACGCTCGGCCAGCGAATCATACGCGCCCTGGTCCGACCCCAGCGGATCCTCGATGTCAACGTCGGGATCGAGCCGGGTGATTTTGTCGCCGTCATCGTCATCGCCGAGCAGGCCCTGTGCAGCGGCGACATGCCCCGAGGTCATGCAAAAAATGACTTGCGCGTTGCGAATCATGTCCGCGGTCAACGGTTTGGAGACACCATCATGTTCGATCCCTCGGGCGGCCAGTGCGGCGACGGTCTCCGCGGTGGGATGGAGGCCGTTGGCGGCCGAGGTCCCGGCCGAGGCGATGAAGACGTCGCGTCGGTCGCCGAGCAGGCTGCGGTCGATCCAATGCCGCGCGATCGCCTCCGCCATGGGGCTGCGGCACGTGTTCCCGCTGCATACGAAGAGGACTGCCTGCATAGAACGTGGTCTGGCTCGAGCTCCTACGGTCCGTGGGGCTTGATCCTACCGCGCCCGGGCCCAGCCGGTTGACCGGGCGAAGATTCGCCCCCGTCGCCGGGGAGGCTCCTGTCACATTCGGCTGGTCTGAGGTACAGTAGCCGCAAGGCCCGAGATCAGACGACCAATCGGTGCCGGGAGATCGCCAGGTGGAGTTCGTCGCCTACGACGAAGTCATGGAATTGTTGCGGGAGCACGGCGTCCACGAGGTCGCCGATAGTGACGGCTTGGTGTGCCTGGAACTAGCCGGGAGCCAAGAGGTCGTTCACCTGCACCTGGCGGGCGAGAACAGTGAGATTGTGCCCCGGGCCGGCGCCCGCGTTCATCAGGTGGATACGCAGTGTCTCGCCGGGGCGGTCGCGCAGATCATCCACAAGCTGCACCTGAACCAGGTCCTGCTCATTCCTGTGGCCAAATGGCGCAACGTCTTCGATGCCGTCGCCTTCAGCCTGGCGGACAACGAGGACTGGCAGGCGGTGGACACCGCCGCCACCGTCGAGCTGAACTCGCGCGACCCGCTGCTGTGCGAACCGGGCGACTTCCACACGATCAACGCGCTGATGGAGGCGCTGCTCAAGGATGCCGAACGTCCCGAGCAGGGCCTTCATGTCACCACGACGGCCGCACCGGTCATGGTTGAGCTCGTGCCCAATGCGGCCATCCGCATCAGCGTGGGCAACGCGGTGTTGGCCGATGAGGTGGTCGAGACGTTCAACCGGTAGCGCCGGCCAAGCCCCCCCGGGCACGACGCTTAGGTTGCAGCAGCCCAGCCGATTGACCGATAAGCTTCCGGGAGGCGGGCGCAAGGACCGAACCGTGACCGCAGCTCGGCCGGTGGGTCGAGCGAGACAGCCAAGCAAGGACGGATTGATGCAAGTGTTGCTTGACGAGAACGTGTGCGACGTGGTTGCCGGCACCGTGGCCGAGGCAATCGCGGCCTGCGCCACCCTCGCCCAAGCCCAAGGCCGGCTCATCGTGGACGTCCACGTGGATGGCACGCGATGGTCCGAACAGCAACTCGACTCTTCCGACCGCCAGACGGCCACCGCCGAGATCGTCGAGCTGACGACCGCCGATCCGAGCCAGTTGGTGCTTCAGACGTTCGATGACGCGGCCGAGGCCCTGACCGACGCCGACGAACTTCAACACGAAGCGGCTGAGCTGCTCCAGTCGGATCAGCGAACGATCTGCATGGACAAGCTGGGCGAAGCGCTGTCGATCTGGCTCACGGTCCAGCAGGCGATCGTCAAAGGATCGCAGGTCGTGGGATTGAAGCTCGACGATATCACCGTGGAGGGGACGCCGATTGTCACCTCTATCACTCGACTCAACGAGCAGTTGCAGATGATGCGCACGGCCCTGGAGCAGGAGGATCAGATCGCCCTGGCCGACGCGCTGCTCTACGAGTTTCCCGACGTCGTCCGCGAGTGGCGTGGGATTCTCCAGCACCTGCGGACGATGCTCGAGCAAGAGACCGAGTAACGATGTCTCCCGCCACGACCGCGCGGAAGATTGATGACCTGCTGAGCAAGGCCGAAAAGTCGCTCAAGCGCAAGCGGTACTTCGAAGCCGAACGGATGGCGGGCGAGGCATTGCTCATCGCCCGGCAGGAGCGCGACTACCAGCGCATGGCGACGATCATTCGGCCGCTTCAGAAAGCGAGGCAGGGACGGCTGGCGCTGGCCGTGGACATCGGCGGGGTGACGATCCTGAACGTGCCCTTTACCGAGGGCGACGAGATCGAGCCCGGGAACTATCTCGTTCGACCGCCGATGGTCGGGGTCGATGGGCGACGATTCCGCTTGGCCGCCTTCGCGATGGACGTGCCGGTCGCCGTGGTGTGCCACGAACCGATTACCCAGCTGGGACTCTGCCCGCTCGTCGCGCTCAGCGGCAATGTTGTGGTGCGCACGAAGATCGATCCGCCCGCTGAACCGGACCAGCCGGACCTACCGTGGCTTCTCGATGCGATGCAAGCCCTAGGCGACTGGGCCATAGAGAGTATGGATATTCAGTTGGCGCCTGAACGGTACATCGACGAGCTGCTGTCGCGGATTGACGCCATCCCCGAGCACGCCGGCCTGCACGAATGCCTTGAAGCCGCGTGCCGACGCGAAGCCGAAGCGGCGGCGGCGCAACCGGTCGGCGGCGGCCGTAAGCGCAAAGCTAAGCCGTGACGCGCCGCGCCAAACGCCCCGGCCCCCGGCGCTGGCCGTGGCTTGTGGCCGGCGGCGTCCTGATCGGGCTGATCATCGCTGACCGCAGCGGCTGGCTGCTTGTCCCGAAGATCGACGATATGACCGCTTACCACGGCGCTTCGGCCGAGGTTCTCCGTGTCATCGACGGCGACACCATCGAAATCGAGCTGTCCGATGCGATGCATGATCGCCCCGTAACCCGCATCAGGTTCTGGGGTCTGGACTGCCCCGAGACCGCCAAACCCGATCGCCCCGCCGACCCGTACGCGAACGAGGCGACCGAGCTGACGCGCATGCTGGCCGCCGATCGGACGGTGACGCTGTTTTTGGAGTCGCATCGGACCCGCGGCGTGTTCGGGCGGGTGCTCGCTCATGTCGAACTACCCGACGGAACGAGCCTCAACGAAGCGCTGTTGTCCGCCGGGCTCGCCGTCGCGGACGAACGCTGGTCTCATTCCCGGCTGGGTCGCTACGCGCAACTCGAGCGCGCCGCAAAGCGCGCGGGTCTCGGCATCTGGTCACACCAAGGCGACAGCCCGACTCAAGACAACTAGCCGCGATAAACAAACCCGTTTAGCGGGCAACGCGAAGCGTCCCTTCCCTTCACCCCTGACCCCTCACCCCCCTCATCCCTCACCCCTCACCTCAAGCCTCAAGCCTTCCGCCTACCCCCAATTCCCCAGCAGGATCAGCAGGTCTTTCACGCCGACGGTGCAGTCGTCGTCTAAATCGGCCGCGCAGTTGTTGCAATCAGCGCACGGTCCCCACGAGCCGAGCAGAATCAACAGATCTTTCACACCGACTGTGCCATCTCCATCGAGATCGCAGCTTGTGCCCTGAAACTCAAAAGCTCCCATATCGACGATGGGACGCTCTCCGTTACCAGTGTCATCAGCGCACGGGTCATCAACGAAGCGCGGGTTGCCATCGAGATCAAACTCAACGCCCCGGGGAACGGCGAGATTGTCGCCAGCGTCGATGCAGGGCGAGCCGGGTGAGAGGCGGTAATCGTTGTTTTGTGGATCAACGAATGACGGGTTGGCGTTGATGTTGCCGACGCCTGGCCAGCCGCCTTCCACAACGCTGTATTCCACTACAGGGTCCCCTGGCCCTTCGATCGCGCCACCCCAAGGATTGTTCCACAGAATACAGTTGGCCAATGTTGGACTGCTCCCTGTGGTATTGTAGATTACGCCGGTATCGCCCTCGTTCTGCGTGAACGTACAGTCTGATACGAATGGACTGCTGTCCTCGTTGAACATGACCCCGCCGTCGCCGCCGCTGATAAGCCAGTTCCCGACAAACACGCAGTTGGTTATTGCAGGGTCGCTGTGGTCGTTGTAAATCGCCCCACCGCCGCCCGCGAATTCGACCCAGTTCCCGACAAAGGTCGAATTGCGCACCGTGGGGCTGCTGTCCCTGTTGTACATCCCACCGCCGCCGCCGTCGCCACCGTAGTCGCTACCCCACTCGGCCGTGTTCCAGCCGAACCAACAGTTGGTCACGGATGGGCTGCTCTCGTCGTTGTACATTCCGCCGCCGTCGTTGGTCGCTCTACATGCATAGAACGTGCAATCGGCCACCGTTGGACTACTGTGCTCGTTGTACATCCCCGCACCAATAAGGCCCGCGTTTCTGTCGAAGGTGCATTCTGTTACTGTCGGCGAGCTGTTGTTGTTGTACATCCCCGCCCCTCGCCTGCCCCAATTGCTGTGGAACGTACAGTTACTTAGCGTGGGGCTACCAAAGAGGTTATACATCCCGCTACCGCCGCCCTCGTCTCCGGATGCGAAGTTCCCGATGAACAGACACTCGATCAGAGACGGACTCGCAGTGTCGCTGTACAATCCAGCGCCGGCAAGGAGCGCGAAGTTGCCATCGAACGTACACTGGCTGAGGGTAGGGCTGCCCAAGTTGATGTATGCCCCGGCTCCGAAGACAGCATCGTTCGTGCTGAAGACGCACTCGATCAGCGATGGGTCGGCATCCTCGGAGTAAAACCCACCGCCCACCCCTGCCGAGTTCCCATCGAAGGTCGTGCTCGTCACGATGGCGCCGCTACTCTCGTTGTACATTCCGCCGCCAATCGATGCGGAATTGCCACTAAGAAGTGAGTTGTTCAACATCGGGCTACTGTTTGACGAGTTGAAAATCCCACCGCCACGGAAATCAGCGCTGTTCCCGACAAATTCACAGTCCGTGACGGACGGACTACCGCCCCCCCAGTTGTACATCGCGCCGCCGTCGAACTCAGCCGTGTTTCCGATGAACGTGCAACTGCTGATCGTTGGGCTGCTGTTGGACCTAGTAAAGATCGCACCACCCAAGCTGGCACTGTTGTTGGCAAAGACGCAATCGGTGATCGTTGGATCGCTTTGATTGGTGTTGAAGAATCCGCCCCCAAGTTCGCTTGCCCAATTCTCAGCGACCATGCAATCAGCAACGGTGGGGCTGCTCCCGTTGCGATTAAACATCGCTGCCCCCATTCCGCCAACAGCTACCATGTTGCCAATGAATGTGCACCCGATCACTGCGGGGCTACTCGCATCATTGTACATGCCACCTCCACCGCTGAAGCTGTGCGTGCTGCTCGTACTGTTGCCGCTAAGAGCGCAGTCGGTCACGATGGGGTTCGCATCTTGGTTGTACATTCCGCCGCCCCGCCGGGAAGCGAAATTATTGATAATCGCGCAAGTAGCGATTGTCGGGTCACCGTTTACGATGTACAGCCCACCACCACGAGTAGTGTCCTGCGCGGAGAAGTCATCCGCATTACCCGCAGTGATAATGAAGCCATCGAGCACGGCGGTTTTGTCCGTGTCGCTGCCGGTCGTGACGTGATAGCTGTTCTCGTCGTTATTCTCGAATGTGCCTGCCGGGCCGTCGTCGCCAAGAAGGTCTCCGCTGAGGATGGTCTCATACGCTTCGATGTCGCGGGCATCCGGATCGTCGGCTCCGATGCCAGCGTACCCGCCCATTAACGTGACGCCGTTCATCAGTAAGAACGTTGCCGCACGCTCACCCGTACCCTGCGGATTGGCCTCGTCACGATCCGGCTGATAGACACCCTGGGCAGCGCGAATCTCCGTAATGCCCTGGTCAGGGTCGGACGCGATGGCCAAGGCATCCTGCAAGAACCGGTACGCCGTATCCCACGTCGCACCATCGCCGCCAGCCGCAGCGTCGTCATCAACGAACAACACCGAGCCGGGCTCATCCACCGGCACCGCCCATATCACCGCCGCCAGTGCGGCCGCACCAACTGTCAGTCCGCCCATTGAAATCCACATTTCGTCGCTCCCAGCCCATGAAAGGGCGAGCGGCGACTCCCAGGCGCCACGCCGAGCGAGAACCGAGCGCAGTACACGTCGCCTGCTCTTGCTCTACTTCGGCTCGCCTGCAACTACACGATCAGTTTTAGCTCACTCCGATCCCAAGCCGGCAGTCCGTCCCACGGCTGGTGAACAGGACTACTCGCACATCACCCCCAATTGCCCAGCAGGATCAGCAGGTCTTTCACGCCGACGGTGCAGTCGTCGTCCAAATCGGCCGGGCAATCGGCGCAATCATCGCACGGACCCCACGAGCCGAGCAGAATGAGTAAATCTTTCACACCGACCGTGCCATCGCCATCGAGATCGCCGTCTGTTTGATTCGGCTTCGGGTGCGCGTACAAAAACTCCACGACCTGACGGCTGAAGTCGTCGGTAAGGTTCGGGATGTGACCTCCGCCGACAATCGTCCAGAGTTGGGCTGAACCGCCCGGTGCGCAGTCCGTGTCGTAGATTGTAATCACCGTCTCATTGCCGGGGATACGAGCGTCGATATCGATCGGCTTGGACGAATCATCGCCGACGATCGCGCATCCGTCATACCCAGCCCAAGTCTCAACCGTCTGTACCGCACCGGGGTAGCAGTTCGCCAGACATCCGCCGCCGTAGAATATGGTCGTGTCGAGGGTGCCGTGAATCTGAAGAACATGCACCGGCTCGGTAGGCGAGCAGTCCCTCGTATCAAGGAACGTGGCTCCCGCGAGGCTGACGATCGCAGCCACGATGTCGCTGTGATCACACGCCATCCGATACGACATGAATCCGCCGTTGGAATGCCCAACGATATAAACCCGTCGATCGTCAACATTCAGTTTCTGGCGAATCGCTTCGATTAATGCGCGCAGATACCCCGAATCATCGGTCATGCCGCCAAAGAAGTCGCAGCAGGCGTCGGTTCCATTCCAATACTGGTTCCCCAACGGGTCTTCCAAACCCTCCGGGTGTAGATAGATGTATCCGAACTCGTCTGCGATCGGCGCAAACTGCATGTAGGCTTCCTGCGTTCGGCCAGTAGCGCCATAGCCATGTAGCAACATCACCAGCGGCGTCGGCGTCTCGGGATCGTACGAGGCCGGCACGCGAACGAGCACCGGGCCACGCCCAAGATCGATGAATATTTTACCCGCACCGGCGATCGCAGCCGGGACTGGGCACAACGACCAAAGGACAAGGACGCACACAACAGCGCGGCATCCGCTGATCCCTCGATTTGCAGTCATCCGCAGTCTCCGGGACGAAGCCGATCTTGAGAACCGATCCCTATCGTACAGCTTGTCCCGGGTGAATCTAGCCCCAATTCCCAAGAAGGATGAGCAGATCTTTTACGCCGACGGAGCAGTCGTCGTCTAGATCGGCTGGGCACTTCTTGCAATCATCGCACGGACCCCATGAGCCGAGCAGTATCAACAGGTCTTTCACACCGACCGAGCCGTCCCCGTCGATATCGCCGGGGATACCTGGGCTTTGATTGCCCGCTAGGACAATGAACCGACCAGCGGGCGGCCCGTTGAATCCACCGCCTGTCGCGCCGAGTAGGAAGTCCATCGCGCCGTCGTTGTTGAGGTCTCCCGCTAAACGAATGTCACAGCCTAGTTGACCTGATGGGACCGTGTACGTCATCGATCGAGCGATTGAGCCGTCAGCACCGGAAAAGACAAACGCTCGGCCGCCGCCCGTGACGGCATGGTCGCTACCCCAGGCAGCGCCGAGGATGTCCGGCACACCGTCGCCCGTAATGTCGTCGATCATTTCATTGGAGGCCAAACTGGTCTCTTCCCCGGGTGGAGCGATCGCGTAGATCAAACTGCCGTCGACACCAGAGAACACACTGATTTTCCCCAGGAACATATCTCCGATCGTGAAATCCGGCACGCCGTCGCCATTGACGTCCTTGCCGCCATCGATCCGGTCACCGATGAGGCTATATCCCATCCCGACATTCTTGACGATGTATAGCATCTCAGCGGACTTGCCGTTGAACGAATACACGCGCGCTTCGCCTTCAAAGAACGAATCAGGGTTTCGGTTGCCGACAACAAGCTCATCGCGATTGTCCGGCGGGTCGGATGTATCGCCGATGAACGCGATGCCAAGCCCAAAGTGCTTTCCAGAGATCGGCCCATCAATGAAGGTGATCAGGCCGCCGTCTGCACCGGAAAACACATAGGCTCGACCAATGTTCGACAGGCCCTTGTCCGGGTCATCAACGCCGATCGATCCGACAGCAATATCGTCGATGCCGTCGCCGTCAAAATCACCTCCAGTTGCCACACTAGCGCCGAAGCCGTCGTCCAAGACGTCGCTTGGATTCAACAAATGCAGCGTCGATCCGTCGGTTCCATCGTAAATCCACACCCGCCCGCCCGTCGGCCCGTTGAACGGCGCCGCGGCGACGACATCGAGCACGCCGTCATTGTTCCAATCCGTGGTCTGCATCGAGAAGCCGAGGATCGCCGACACAAGCGTTTCAGTGCGGCTCCAAATCTGACTTCCATCCGACCCGGAGTATGCGGTCACCTTCCCGGACGAATTGCCGTTGAAAACGGCGGAGACGGCGAAGTCGATCGTCCCATCTTCGTTGACATCTCCAAGAGGGACGGCCGTCCAACCGAAAAAATCCGCCTGGAGCGAGCTTGCCACCTCCAGCAGTGTCTGGCAATCCTTCTCAAGCCATTGGCCTTGAGCGGCCTCGGCGCTAAGAGCCACGCAACCAATCATTGCGCACGCTAAACCGCGATCAGACAGAGATCGGATCATCACTTATTCCTCTCCATCGAGCGAACAAACAACCGGCCGCACTGGGGGGACAGCTCCGCTCCCGCCGTGTAACCACCGGGGCGTCTAAAGCACAGAATGACTCTGCGTATTGACTTAGGATTGCTTGGCCAACTCGACCTGTCAAAAACTACACCGATTCCTGTGCTCTGACCCCAAGCATCAAGAAGTGGTACTTGCCGAACGCGACTTCAGGTTGCCGTCGGTTCGTATCGTCGCACGATACCGAGTAGCCCTGGTTGGGCGTGATTCATGAGCCCCCAACTCAAAGGGACGACTCAATGATGGCCGTGGTGGTGATGGGGGTCGTAGTAGTGATCGTGACCGTAATGGCCGTGCCAGTGGTAATAGCGCGGGCGCGGCCGGGGGCGGTCGTCGTAGTAAACCGGGCCGGGCTCATACTCCCGGCTGGGCCCGCGCTTGGCCTTGTCCGACTCGTTGCCGATGATGTAGCCGGCTCCCGTGCCGACCGCGGCGCCAATCAGCGTGGCCTTGGTGTCGTGACCAATGGCTTGACCGGCCAGAGCGCCGATTCCTGCCCCGAGCAGAGCCCCGGCTTGCGCGTCATTGCATCCACTCAATAACCCCGCGCCGGCGAGGAGGCCCCCGACCAACGCGAGACGAACGGCTCGAAGACGAGTAGGAGAAAATCTATGGCTCATCGTGGGCATCCTTATTCTGCGTGGGGAACATGGCTCGGACTGCGCTCCGGGCGACGTCGGACCCGATAAGCGAGGGCCAATCCGCCGCTGCTTGACGGGTCGGACCGCCGCAATGACGATCTGCGACCACCATGATAAGACGCCGCTGACAACGATTCATTCCCGTGGTCCGGCCGGTTTTCCGGCTGAGACCCCAATCTGTAGTCCGACCGCCCAGCGGATCGGCCAAGCCGCCCCCAAGGCAGCCCAGCTCGGACTGGAGTCACCGCATTGATGAGCCGACACGATCGGCGGGCACGCTATAGTCTTGACGCAAACCCTTCAGTATTCTGAGGTTCGGACCCGCCCATGGCCTTGACCACGACCATTGCCAGACACTTTGCCCTGCGTCAGATCATCATGGCGGTGGTCTGTTTTGGGCTCGGGCTTTGGGGCCTGTACGACTATGCGATCAAAATCCCCGGTCAGCAGGCTGTCTGGAAAGACTACGAGGAGCAGACCCAGAAAAGGACCGATCTGGAGAACCTGCGAGATGAACGAACGCTGACCGAGGCTGAGATCCAGGAGTACGAGGCGACGCTGGCCAAGCTCAATAGTCTCGGCAGCCCCACGAAGCCCGGCAAACTGGATCGCCTCGTCAAGGGGCTGGCCTTCGTGCCCTGCCTCCCATTTACGCCGTATTTCCTGTGGGTCTATGTGCGGACGAAGCGGCGGGTGTACCGGCTGGACGATGACGGCACGCTCCACCTGCCGGATGGCGTTTGGCCACAGGATCAGATCGCTGACATCGACATGAGCCGGTGGATGGCCAAGTCGATCGCCTACGTCGTAGATAAGCAGGGGACGCGGGTGAAGCTGGACGACTACAAGCACCGGAACCTGCACCTGATCATTGGCGGGATCGCCTCGCGGCTGTATCCGGAGGCTTGGGATGCCGAGGCCAAACAGCTCAAGGCCGACAAGGCCGACAAACCCGAGAGCGACGCGGCGGCGGCCGGCCCGGGCGGCGAGCCCTCGGACGTCATTTCATAGGGCCGTCGCCGGCGGCGGTGTCAAACCGGCGAAACCTCGCACAAAAACTCGCCTCCCAATAGGCTGATTTCGTGCAATTCCAGCCCCCCGGCCCGGAATAAGGTCATGGTGGAGGCTCTACCATGAACGTTGCCATGCCGGTCGCTCAACCCAATCAAGTCCACGGCCAATCGTCCACGCAACGGCTGCGCGATGAAGGCCTTTCCGACAGCGATCGCAAGTACGCTTTGGCGATCCATCTGACCGCCTTGCTGGGTGTCGTCATTCACGTCGCACTGCTCGTGCCACTGGTGCTGTGGCTTGTTCGCAAGCAGGAATCGACCTTCATCGATGATCACGGCCGGGAGATGATGAATGTCTACTTGACGTGCTTAGTCCTCGTGCCGGTCTGTATGATAACCGTCATCGGCATCCCGCTTGCCATTGCCTGGGTCGTCGCCACCTTCATCGGGTTCATCCGCGGCGCGATGGCCGCCAACCGAGGCGAGTATTTCCGTTACCCGATGACGATTCGATTCCTGAAGTAGCCGGCAGCCTTCCAGCGGGCGTCTCGTCGCACCCCAACCTGTATTCGTAGCCTCTGCGATCCCCCGCCGGAACCTCCGGGGGGCGATAGCGGTACACTTTGTGCGATGCCGCTGCTGATCGCCCGACAACTTGTGAAGTCCTACTCCGGCCGCCGCGTCGTGGACGAGTTCACCCTCAGCGTCGACCAAGGGGAGATCGTCGGCCTGCTGGGACGAAACGGGGCCGGCAAGACCACCACATTCCGCATGGTCATCGGCATGATCACGCCCGAGGCCGGGCAAGTCACCTTTCAGGATCGCGACGTCACGACCGATCCGATGTACAAGCACGCCCTGGCTGGGATGGGGTATCTGAGCCAGGAGCCCAGCGTCTTCCAACGCATGACCGTCGAACAGAACCTGCTCGCGATCCTGGAGACGCAGCGACTGACCCGGGTCGCACGTCGGCGACGCGCCAAAGAGCTCCTGGCCAAGTTCTCCCTCGAACCCATCGCCAAGCAACGGGCCGACACCTGCTCCGGCGGGGAGCGCCGCCGCCTCGAGATTGCCCGGGCGTTGATCACTCGTCCCAAGCTCATGTTGTTGGACGAGCCCTTCGCCGCCGTCGACCCCCACACCGTCGAGGACCTTCAGCAGGAGGTGCGCACACTCGCCCGTGACGGCATCGCCATGCTCGTCACCGACCACAACGTGCAGCAGACGCTGCGCATTTGTGACCGGGCCTACATCATCCACGAAGGCAAGAATCTGCGCGAAGGCACGCCGCGCGAGATCATCAACGATGACCTGGTGCGAAAGACGTATCTCGCCTCGACATTCAAGGGCGACGAGTTCGACGAACAACACCCCCCGCCGCAAGTGACGCGCTCAACCGCCCCGTGAATATGGGCTGATGTGGCCACCCCCCGCCGACGCCCACGGATAGCAATCCGTGGGTTTCATCCCCCAACCCTCACCTCTCAAACCCGTCCCTCAAGCCCTACTCTTGCCCGAGTGCCCTGCCTTGATCCCTTCAGCGAAACGATCAAGGCTGGATGCAGTCGTCCGTTACCAGTTGCTCCGGCTCAGGATAGTTCGGCGGTATGCCTGGGGCCGTCACGTCCGCGCCGCGATCGATGCGCGCGGCGACTTGGTAATTGAGCTCCAGGATCTGCCGAAGCAGATCATCCTTGGGATCGAAGCCGTAAGCGTTCATGATGGCCTCGTTCAGCGCGGCGTGCGCATCCTTCAGCGGGTTCTTCCCAGGCAGTTCGAGTGTGCGGTACACCGCGCGCAGGCCACCGTGAATCTTCTTCAACGCTTCTTCTCGTATCCGTCTGACTTCGCGCCCCGTCTCCGCTACTGCGTTGATATGTTCCACCGTCGGCGACTGTGGCCAAGGGTAGGTGTCAAACACAGATTCGGGCGTGTAACGGAAGTCCGACTTCAGCTTGGAGCATTTCTCGATGAACCACTGCCAATGCACATTACTCTGAAGGATGCCGAAGCTGTAATCATCGTCGACGCAGAAGCAAGATAGGGCATCGCCCGGTCGAATCTCAGGCGAAAGAAACACAAAGATCGGACGCTTTGTGACGCGCGAACAAGCCACGTAGCGCGCTAGTGAAGAGATCTTGCCGATGAGCTCCGGGCGTGGGCGAAAGTGCTGCCACCATGTTCGCAGCCAGTTTTGATCCTGCCCTGTCTCCTTTCCCGTCGTCGCTCGTTCTGACGCTGCCTTCCTCTCTATGTGCGGGAGTACATGCGTTTGGAGGATTTTGAACGGAGCAGGATGCTTCTGCGCCTCCAGAATGGGCTTGATCTGAAAATCGATGACATACCTGTCAGGCGATTCTTGTGTAAGGACTTCTGCTCCGGCGAAGAATGGCCAGATCACTTCAGAGTTCTCCGACCGCCATCGGAGCCCCTTCGCTTGTGCTTCATTCAGCATGAAACCCTTGTGCCTTGGGTATTGGCCTGTGTAGCACGTTCGCTCGTTGCAAGTCAGTACCTTGGCCCCACTCACATCCGTCTTATACGACAGAGCAGAGTTGATATGTGGACACTCATGGAAGATCAATTCAAAGGACTTGTCTTTACGGCGCCATGATCGCTTACCCGGTGTCCTCGTTCGACGGCGCTTGCCATCACTCTTGTCGAACAGCGGCAGGGACGGTTCGACCTTCTGCCAGAGCTTACGCTTGGCCGGGATCAGGAGCTTGTCCGCCAGCGTCTTCGGAAGGCGCTTCGGATCGATTGATGCCACCCGCCCCTCAACATCCACCTCCGGCGGAGGTAACTTGACCCAGTTTACAATCGACACGTGGACGTTCGCCTCGCCCGACCATGGCTGGTTATCCACCGCTTCCACGACGACGCCCGTCTTCACGACATGATCGAGCCCGCCCTCTCGGCTCTTGTTGTTGCGAATATTCTGGGTTCCGACGAGCCCCGCTCGACCGGCCACCGGATCGTCAGGGCGGCACGGCGGCAGGTTGTCGTGCGCCCGACGAATCCAATAGACGCAGTAGTCCGCCATGCCCGGCACATCCGGGAAAGCCTTGCGCACAGCGTTAACATAGTCTGCTCCATGTTCGGGTTTCAGCCGCTTCGCGCCGAGGAACGGAGGATTGCCGATGATTACATCGGCGGCCGGCCACTTGACGAGAGCGCCCGATTTGTCGATTAGCGCATCGCGGCAAGTGATGTTCTCATCGAGGTTGTCGAGCGGAAGTGCGGCTTCCTCGATGTGTAGTTCGTCGATAGCGAGCTTATGCCCCAAAGTCATGGTCACCTTGGCCAGTTCCACAGCGAAAGGGATGATGTCCATGCCGAAGAATTGACGGGAGGTTACGAAGCTAAAGGCACGCTGGTCCTCATAACGGCTCGGCGCGATCTCACTCAAGCGCTCGATGATCCGAGCCTCAATGCGCTTCAATTCGCGGTAGGCGATATACAGGAAGTTCCCACTTCCACATGCCGGATCGAGCACTCGATAGCTGGCCAGTCGTTGGTGGAGGGCTCGCAAGTCGTTGACAGAGCGGGCGGCGTCGATCAGTGCCCGCCACGGTTCAACGATTGTTGGTCCCACGATCTTCATGATGTCGGCAGGCGTGGTGTAGTACCCCCCGTACTTGTGACGCTCGTCTTTGTCCATTGAGTGTTGGAAGATGGTTCCGAAAATGTCCGGCGATATCTGGGACCAGTTGTACTCGGCCGCGTGTCGCAGCATCTCAGCCTCATCGGAACCCAACTCAACCGGTGCCGGTTCGGCGAAGATGCCGCCGTTGAAGTAGGAAACATCCTTGTAGCGGCCTCCTCCCGCGCCACGTGGATTGTTCATAGCACGAAAGAGGCCGCCCAGGAGATCGAAGGCTTTCGGCGGATCGGTGCATTCGTTGAGAAGTTCTGCGACGAAATACTTCGGAAGCAAGCCGATATCCTCCGAGAACAACGCGATGAGCATCTGAAGAATGAAGCGCTGTGCGGTATCCGGACCGACATCGCTCCGATCCTTGAGTTTGCCGTGACATTGGGCTAGCAGATCGGCCGCGCCCCGTGTAACGGCGATGCGATCAATGCGGAAGTGTGGTTTTTCTCGCGTCGGGAAGAGGAAAGCCAGCGGCCCGTAGTGTTCCGGAAGCTCGGCGAGGGAGACGCGATCCATCGGCTCGTCGAGAAGCGCGTTGAAGTCGTAAATCAAGAACTCGTCGAAGTTACAAAGGACGACATAGGCCGGACGGTCTGGAACGAGACGCACCCAATAGTCAAATGCTTGTCGGCGATGGCGGGCGAGGTTTTCGCCGCGCTTTTTCATCTCGATGAGGACGACCGGCTTCCAGACGTAGTCCGCAAAGGCAGTTCCACCGCCGTCCTCTTTGCTCTTGCGGATTCGGAATTCTGGCGTGCCACCGACGTCAAGACAGCCGCGCTGGCCGAATGCGATGAAAAGTCTATCGAGGAAAATCTGGGCCTCGCCCTTTTCATCACCTTTGATGTGGGTTGCACACCAATCGACGAACTTAGCCAGTCTGTTTATGCGACTCTTATCCATAGCGACGTCTTGCGTTTAGGGGTCGTTCAGAATAGCGACTAGGCAGGTTGGGGAGTGAGCCTAGTCCTTTGCGCGGTCGGATCACGCGGTGTGCCGCTCCGGGCTCCGGCCTCTAAGACCTCGGCAGAGCCCGGGGGTAATCCGCATGATGCCATGATGCGATGGCTGTCGCCAAACAAACGCAACCGGCCACGATAGCGCGCATGTCCGGGGCCCTGAATCACTGCGGTCCGCTCAGAATTTTCAAAAAAATATCCCGCCTGGTGAGCCGTCAGACCACTTTCTGCTGACCGACTGACCAAAAGGACCTCCCCGGCGCGCGCAGAGGCAGCCGTGGCTCCCGCTATAGAAGGAGCTGTTGTTCCATGCTCGCACCGTCGATGTTGACACGCCAAATTTCCGGGGGCAGGGGGCGCGGCGTCTGTGGCGCGCGCAAACTAATCCCTATGCCGCTCAGAATCTCGTGCGCGCCACAATGACCGCCCCCCTCAAGCCTCGGGCCTCAAGCCGTCCTCAGCGCCCACTTTATCGGACAATCGACGGCCTTGGACGTA
>JADFNO010000174.1 GCA_022563315.1 Planctomycetota bacterium
GGCTAACCCCCGCACGCAGCATCTCGTCATACGCGTCGCCGTCGAGAATGACCGGTTGCGGATCGCGGTCGGTGAGGGCTGGGGACCGCGTCGGAGGTTGGTCCTTGATCGGCTGACTCGACTGACCGGACAACACAGCGGCGCCGAAGGCGGCGAGCAGCCATGTTCCCAAGCCGGAACCGCCGCGCGATCGACGAATGCGCGCGCACAATGCCTGGACCGATAGTCTTTGCATCTTCGTTCTGCCTCCGGCGCTGCCAGCGCATCGGTGCTCCGGCCGGTGCGTATGAGCGCATCGACCGGTTGGCCGCGGTGGGGGCTCGGGTTGGGCGAGTTAGGCGATGGTCGGCCGGATCCCGACGCGCCGGACCGGACGGACTTGACCGATAACCAACGTCGGCGTCATCCGTGTATCGTGGGCGACCAGCGTCACAATTGCGCGGACGGGGGTAGCCTGGGACCGCTGTCGGTGTGGCGCGGCCCGGCGACCGGGCATTGCGTCCGAATTTCGAGACTCGGGCAACTGGCCGGGCGATTGGGTCGATTGCACTTCCATGTCGCTGCGCGCTGACCTGACCGACACGCCGTTACCGCTTCAATCACGTTTCGTCAATACCCGTTTCACCGGCGGGATCCTGACGATCAAGATGGCCGGACCGGCCATCGGTTCGCGCGAGGTGTCGATCATCGCCGAGGAGGTCGCCGTCGAGCTCGATGCGATCAAAGACCCGATTCGCCTGCTGGTGATTGATCTTTCGGACGTCGGCGTCCTGTCCAGCCTGGGCCTGGAATTATGCGTGGATCTTCGACACTGGGCGCATGAGGCCGGCGCGACAACGGTGCTGTACGGCGTGAGCCCCGACCTCCTGGACTTACTGAAGATGATGAAGACCGAGCGCCTCTGGCAGACCGTCCAGGACAACGATGAGCTGCGCCGCGCGCTGGCCGCGTAGTCTACGATTCGCGGAAGCACTCTTAGCCGAAGGCCTCTGGGCTCCATTCCCCACCTCATTTCATTCCAACTGTGCAGGTAATGCGAGAACGACTCGAAAACCGACGCCTGGACTTATGAAGTCAACGGGGGAGCCTGGAAAGCGCGCCGCACTGCGCCCATAAAAGAGTGAATGAAAAGCAACGCCCCCGCCACGAATAACACAGTCCGTTCCGTCATCCGGCCCCCTCGGATCAGTCACGGCTTTATCCGGATAAGGTCCGTGCCAATCCTCGCACCATTCCGCAACATTGCCGTGCATGTCGTAGAGTCCAAACTGGTTCGGCGCAAAAGTCCGAACACGAGTCCTGAGTGCCTCTCCGTTAAGGAAATTAGATTGTTGTTCCGGAAGCGTCTCACCTGTGTGATACGGTGTCGTCGTGCCAGCTCGACAGGCATACTCCCACTCCGCTTCAGTTGGCAGTCTGCAAATTCGTCCTTCTTTGTCAGAGATCCATGCGCAAAAGGCCTTAGAGTCCTCCCATGTCAGGTAGGCTGCTGGGTGATCAGGACCATTAACGATTGAAGGCGAATGCCAAGTCAGGGTATACCGCTCCCGAGCAAGTCTCTCAGCCAATGTTACATATCCTGTTTCAACAACGAAGGCGCCAAACTCTGCGCGCGTAACTTCCGTTTCCCCTATCCAGTATCCCTTGGTGAGTTTGACCTTGTGAAGTAGCTCGTTGTCACGGTGCCCCTCTTCTGTCGGCGGACTTCCCATCATGAAGTCGCCAGGCGCGATGTACACGAAGGTCATCCCGTAAGAATTGCTCCACGTGTCGCCTTGGTGCGGATTGGCCATCGGCGGTGAGACTTGGCGCTCCACCGCTGGCGGTAGCTCCTCTACCCAGCTTGGCCGCTGCAATCGCGCCTCTTGACGGCATCCTATTGTGAAACCGCTCATGGCACTCACCAGCACTAACCCCGTCAGCAGATTCCAGTACCGTCGACCGAGTGACGCTTGCATCTGCGATGTACGACCTAGCGGTTTCATTTCGGACGTCTCGGGAGTGTTACCTTCTTCCGATCATACGAGCTCATAAGGCAAGGGGTCAGGGGTCACTGAGAAATGAGAAATGAGAAATGAGCACAGATCACTGATTCCGCTTCCGCGACGCCTTCTTTATGCTCCCCGTAGGGGCAAGCCCTACGGCTAAACGGGGGGTTCGCTAGCCGCTCGTGGGATTAGCCGATATGATGCTTGGTGCTCTATCCAGGCGCGACGATTTTCTTGAAGAGGCATTGACATGGGTCTTGAAACAGCGATTCCGACCGACGGCGTGTTGACTACGCAGGTCAACCGTGTCATCAATTGGGCGCGACGATCGAGCCTTTGGCCAATGCCGTTTGCGACCGCGTGTTGTGGGATCGAGCTGATGTCCACGGCTAGCAGCCGTTACGATCTGGCTCGGTTTGGGGCGGAAGTGATGCGGTTCAGCCCGCGGCAAAGCGATCTGCTGATCGTTGCCGGGCGGATCGCAGTGAAGATGTTGCCCGTGCTTCAGCGCATTTACCTGCAGATGTGCGAACCGAAGTGGGTGATCTCGATGGGGGCGTGCGCCTCGACAGGTGGGGTGTTCGACACCTACGCCGTGGTGCAGGGCGTGGATCAGTTCCTTCCCGTCGATGTCTACGTGCCGGGCTGTCCGCCTCGGCCGGAGATGCTCATGGAGGGGATCATGGCCATTCAGCGCATCATCGACGAGGAGAACATCCCCTACGACGGCGAAGGCAAACGGCTACCGCTTCAGATGGCGCTGGCGCCGAACTACGAGCCGCGCCCCCAGCCGGCAGACGTCAGCATCGGCGCGACGTGAAGAAGGCTTGAGGGATGAGGCTTGAGGCTTGTGATCGGAATCACGGCGACGACGGATGACATACCAGGAATCCGCTTATGAGCCGCGACCATCGGAAGCTACGAGCCTTCGAACTCGTGGACGGGCTTGTCATCGAAATCTACCAGGCGACAGGTCAATTCCCGCGCGAAGAGTTATTCGGATTGACAGCCCAGATGTGACGGGCGGCAGTCTCCTCAGCTGCGAACATTGTGGAAGGCTGCGCACGGGAGGGTGAGAAGGAATACCTGCACTTTCTCAACATCGCGTTTGGTTCGCTCCGCGAAGTCGGCTACTTCCTGGATCTGGCAGCTCGACTCTCCTACCTCGCGCCCGATGAGTTCCAGAGGCTAGATAGCATGTATGAAGAGGCGGCAAGCGTGATGGCGGGACTCATTCGTGCCCGCAAACGCAAAAGTTAGGCCAGCTTCAATCGTCCGCGCCCATATCCCGATTCTCTTCAAGCCTCAAGCCTCAAGCCTCAAGCCTTCTTCTAGTCTCGCAGCTCGACCGTCCAGTACGCCTCGTTGAGGAATGCCTTCCACGAGTGGTACTTCGGATTGCCGAGGCGCAGGCTGATGATCGGATTGCGCTTGGGGCGCAACGGCCTTCGAATTAGTCGCATGTGGGCTTGCCCGGGGGTTCGGCCGCCCTTCTTGGCGTTGCACTTTACGCAGGCGCAGACCAGGTTCCGCCAGGAGTGCTCCCCTCCGACCACGCGGGGGATGATGTGGTCGATTGTCAGCTCCCTCGTCGAGAATCGCTGACCGCAGTACTGGCAACGATTGGCGTCGCGGGCATACAGATTGCGCCGGTTGAGCTTCACTTCCTGTTGCGGGAGTCGATCGTATCCCAGCAGCCGAATGATCTTCGGGACCGCGATCTGAAAGCGGGGGGTGCGGATCCACTCGTGGGCGTCGGGCTCGAACTGCCTTTGCAGCTCCGCGATCTCCGTCCACGACTCGAAGTTGTAGTTGACGTAGCGGCCTTCCTCGACCGCGATCACTTCCGCGATCTGCTTGCAGAGCAACGTGAACGCGCGGCGCGCGTTGATGACCCGCACCGCCGTGTAGAGGCGGTTCAGAACCAGCACCTTCTCGTCAAGTACGCCTGTTACGCTTATCCCAACCACGGTTCCCTTCTCCTGCTGAAGGTTCAAACTCGCAGGATGGTAGCCGAGGCAGGCCCGGCGAGGCAAACGCTCGCACCGACGAAGTGATTATCGGCAGGGCGGTCGCGTAAAGGACCCTCGCACAGCCTCGACTTCCGCTCTCGTTCGGCAGCCGCTGAGATGGTCATCGACCAAACCCATCGCCTGCATAAACGCGTAGATTGTGGTCGGCCCGACGAACGACCAGCCACGCCGCTTGAGGTCTTTACTCAGCGCCACCGAATCGGACGTGGTGCTTGGAATTGAATTCCACGTCACTCGGCGCGGCCGGCTCCTTGCCTGCGGCTCGTATTGCCAAACGTAGGCCGCCAACGATCCGAACTCGTCGATCAGCTCGATCGTACGCTTGGCGTTGTTGATGGCCGCTTCGATCTTTCCGCGATGCCGGATGATTCCCTCGTCTCGCAAGAGCCGATCAACGGTGCGGCGGTTGAACCGGGCGACGCGCTCGATGTCGAAGCCCCCAAAGGCTGCGCGGAAGTTCTCGCGCTTACGCAGGATCGTGAGCCAACTCAAGCCCGCTTGGAATCCCTCCAGGCAGAGCTTCTCAAAGAGGCGAGTATCGTCCGCGACGGGGAATCCCCATTCCGTGTCGTGGTAGTGTTGGTAGAGCGTGTCGCCCACACACCACCAGCAGCGGGTGACGCCGTGATCATCAGTGAGCAGCGGTTTGGGGGGAGCGGTCATTTCGAGTTCGGCTTGCGCACGATAACGACCCAAATGCGATGCCGGATCATCAACGGCTCGTGTGGAAACTCGTTGCGCAGAAGTTCAGCGAGCGCGGCGTCGAATTGTTCCACTTGCGACTCGCTCATGGAGCCGGAGCCCACGCCGTTGCAGGTGCGTATTCGGCCGCGCCATGCTTCATGGGTGAACGGTTGATGATGGTCATAGCAGCATTGCTCGACGAACTGGAAGCCGCCTTCGATCAGCGCGTCGATCCGCTGGGGATACAGGCCGTCGAAATCGGCCATGGTCCAATCCGGATTGTATTGAAGGATCAGGCGCTCGGTGGTGCGAGCGACATCGTCGAGCCGCGGGAGGTAGCAGTCTTGCGGCACGATAAGCCATCCGCCTGGCCGTAGCAGTCGGTCGACTTCGCGTAGCACAACTGGTTCGTCAAACCATCCCCAGCATTGACCGGCGGTGACGAGATCGAACTCGCCCCCCGGAAGCGCGGTGTTCTCCGCCGGTGCAACGATGAAGCTGCAGCGATCAGCGACGCCGGCTTTGGCCGCGCGATCTCGTGCGGCGTCGATCTGGTTCTGCGAAATATCCACGCCGGTGACCGTCGCCCCGCGCTTCGCCAGTTCGATAGCGACGATGCCGGGGCCGGCGCCCAGATCAACCGCGCGTGAACCGTTCAACGAGATGAACGCTTTCACGCGTTCGTAGAACGATTCGGGAAAACCCGAGCGATACTTCGCGTAGTCCTCGCTGCGCCGGCCGAAATCAACGTCGATCATAACAGTAGGGTAGACGATGCCGGGCGTTGATTGTGGCGAGCCGCCTAGGCTCTGTCTGATGGATCACAGGTTGCGCTCCTTGCTTGGTGGGATGGGCTTCCAGCCCGTCCGTTTGACTGTTTCAGACGGGCAAGATGCCCGTCCCACTATCCATCAGACAGAAACTAATGTCGGAAGTGCCGGATGCCGGTCAGCAGACAGGTCACGTCGTGCTGGTTACACAAATCCAGCGTTTCCTGATCGCGCTTCGAACCGCCGGGATGAACAATGCACTTCACGCCGGCGTCGATGAGCAGTTGCGGACCGTCGGTGAACGGGAAGAACGCGTCCGAGGCGGCGATGGTCGCGCCTTGGGCCGTAATTCGATCGCCCGCTTTTTCGATGGCGATTCGACAGGCGGTGACTCGATCAACCTGACCGGCCCCGATGCCGAGCAGTTGGCGATCCTTGCCGATGGCGATGGCGTTCTCCCTCAACTTGACGTTGACCAACTCTTCGAGTTCAGCCTCTTTCGCCGTGTAGCCGGCCTGCGTGCAATACAGCGTACTTTCGTCTTCCCACGGCTTCTTCTTGGGCTTGTGCCACAAAGCGGGGAAGCCCCGCCGAATACAATTGAGCAAGTCGTTGCGCACTGCCTCGCTGAGGCCGTGATCGCGGCGCAGTTGCGTGCGCAAAGCATCCGCCATGCCCACGTCTATCTCCTCGAGACATTCCTTGAAACGTGCGCACTTCTTTGCCGAAAGCGTCGAACGTATGCGAGCTCGCACGTCGCGCGCCGCCTCCGCAGGGATAGCAGAAGATTGCCTGAACTGATCCAACACACCCATGATTCGACTGACCAGTGTGGTCAGCGGAGGAATGTCCATGCCAGTCGTGTCCTTGGGGCCCAGATAGAGCCAGCATAACCCGTTTACATTGGCGACCGGGCTTGCCAAGACGGTCTGCACCACGCCTCCAAGCAACTCACTCCGGCCTGCACCACGAATCTCACGGGCCAGCTCGTCGCAACGTGAGGGTGCGGCGATGGGAATCAGGTTTGCGAAATATTCGGGCCAATCTTCAGACCGAATGCGCTTGAGGCAGGCGAGGGCCATGGCCCAATAGGTCTCGGCCGGCAGTGTGAGAAACACATCGCTGACAGGCTCGGCCCGCTCAAGGATCCGAACCGCTCCAGCGTCGTCCGCTGGTTCGCCGGCCAGTTGACGTACCGCATCCGCGGTCAGATAGGCACTCAGGGTTCTGTCATCAGAGCGCTGCTCAAGCGTGGCTGCTTCTTTGAGAATGGCATCTGCGAGCCGCAGGATAAACTCCGGCTGATGCTCCTGCTCCCGAATTTTGCATTCCTGTATGTACTTCTTGGCCAACTCCAGCCAGGTTTTCGGGCAAGCATGGACGTCGAATCGAGACCACACCTGGTCTTCAACGGCCCTGGCGTCCTCTACATATGTAATCACGATTGGGTTGCGCCCGTCGAGCGCTATGTTGGGGTGCTTCTTGAGGGCCAAGCGAGCCTTGGTCCACCAACCTGCCCACTCGCTTCGCGAAAGGTAACGCGGCGAGAGCATTCGCTCCAACTGATCAGAGGTGATCACGTCTTCATGGGCTCGAACCATGGTCAGCACGATGTGAGATGGTTCGGAGGCCAGCAATCGTTTGAAGTCATCAGGAGCGAACTGTTGCAACACGCGAAAATCGTTCTTTTCGGCACGTTCATACTGATCGCCGAGCGTCACGGGGTCGAACAACTCCTTACCAGAAGGAGTCTTAATGTGGATGTTCCAGCTCTCTTCGTC
>JADFNO010000028.1 GCA_022563315.1 Planctomycetota bacterium
CTGGTCGACGCTGAGTAGCGGGATGAACTACTGGGTCTATGCCCTGACCGAGTACAACGGCGAGCTCATCGCCGGGGGGCAGTTCGCCCACGCCGGCGGGACGCCGGCCAACCGCATCGCTCGCTGGGACGGCACCACTTGGTCGCCCCTGGGCAGCGGGATGAATTGGCGTGTGCGCGCCCTGACCGGATATTATAACGGTGACCTGATCGCTGGCGGCTCGTTCACATTCGCCGGCGAGACGCCGGCCAACTACATCGCCCGCTGGGACGGCACCACCTGGTCGCCGCTGGGAAGCGGGATGGGGGGAGGGGATTATTACGCAGATGTGCAAACATTGACCGAGTACAACGGCGAGCTGATCGCCGGGGGGTACTTCACTACCGCCGACGGGATGCCGGCCAACGGCATCGCCCGCTGGGATGGGGCGAGCTGGTCACCCCTGGGCAATGGGATAACTGGATCGATCCACGACTGTCCCCCTGTCGTAAATGCCTTGGCGGTGTACAACGGCGATTTGATCGCCGGGGGGGAGTTCACGACCGCCGGTGGGATGCCGGCCTCCTCCATCGCACGCTGGGACGGCACCTCCTGGTCACCTCTGGGCAGCGGCATGTCTGCGCCGGGCGACGAAACTGTGCATTCCCTAACAGTGTACAACGGGGAGCTAATCGCCGGGGGTTACTTCACCGGTGCGGGCGGGACGGAGGCCAGCCGCATCGCCCGCTGGGATGGCACGAGCTGGTCACCCCTCGGCCGCGGGATGGGCGGCGGACAGTACCCATATGTGAATGCCGTGACTGTGTACGACGGCGAGCTGATCGCCGGGGGTTGGTTCACCACCGCCGACGGGCAGGTGTCGGCGTACTGGGCCCGTTGGGGACCCGACGTTCCGCTGGGCGACCTCGATGGCGACTGTACTGTTGGTAGGACCGACCTGGACATCCTGCTCGCCACTTGGGGTCCGTGCGCCGATTGCAAACTTCCGGGGGACTGTCCGGCCGATCTCGACGGCGATTGCACCGTTGGTGTGGTCGATCTGCTGATCCTTCTCGGGAATTGGGGGTGAGGAAGAAGGCTTGAGGGTTGAGGCTTGAGGCTTGGGGGGGAGAAACCCACGGATTGGTATCCGTGGGCGTCGCGGGGGATATTCGTTGGGTTTGGAGGTGGACCGGGCTCGCCTACACCAGGAGGTCGATCAGGCTGCGCCGCGGGCGGCGGCGTTGTCGCTGATGCAGGCCCGGCCCTGGCGCTTGGCATTGTACATGGCGGCGTCGGCCCGGCGAATCAGCTCGTTGGGATCGCGCAACTGACCAGGTCCGGCCGTGGCCAGGCCGATGCTCAATGTGGGCCGTAACGGCTTGGGGTGTGACCAAGGCATCTGCGAAAAAAGCACTGAGAGGCGCTCGGCCACGGCGCGGGCCTGATCGCTCTCTAACCCGGGCATGAGCACGATGAACTCGTCCCCGCCGATGCGAAGCGCGTGGTCACCGCCACGCAGGCTCGACTGCAAGAGATTTGCCAGGAACACCAGGCACTCGTCGCCCGCTTCGTGCCCCAATTCGTCATTGATCTTCTTGAAATGGTCAACGTCGATCAGCAAGGCGGCAACCGGCTCGTGTGATTCACGATTGGCCGCGAGCAGGGCCTCCAGTCGCTGCTCCAGGGCGCGTCGATTGCCCAGACCCGTCAAGGCGTCGGTCGCGGCGAGTCGTCTGAGCTGGCCGGTGGCGCGGTCGGTCTCTCGGCGAATCGAATCATCCATCGACCGCTGCATTACGCGAGCTTTAACGCGGTCGGTGAACGCTTCACTGAGCGCATCGTGGATAGCGCGGCTGAGTTCGCCCAGCTCGTCGGGCCGATCGGCGAGCAGGCGACGGAGGTGCGTGCGGTCTCGCGCCTGCTCGATTTGACGCAGGCATCGTGTCAGCCTGCGGATCTCCGCCCGGTACGCGCGCTGTTGTTTGAGTTGCTGCCATGGCGCGAAAGCCAGCATCGTCAAGCACCCGGCGCCGACGGCGACGGCCGCTCCGGAGAGGCTGGACAAATGAGACATCCGCCCGCTCACCGCGAGCGTCACGCCGACGACGATTCCCACCAGGCCGGCGGCGAGCCACAGCTTCGCCGCGGTCTGGGCTGCGCTGGTGATCGGCGGACTGGGCTTGGTGTGACTGGTCATGTGATCGCTCGATGGGTCTGGCCGGGCCCCACCTCGCCGCGTATCGAAGCAATCGGTCAAAAATGCGCATGACTTTGAGGCACAGCGGAAGTCTGAGGGGCAAAGCCGGCTCCGATCCTCGCCCGTGTCGTTTACCGGCTGAGGGATGCCCCCAACCCGCGAGGTCAACGTGCACGGCCGTTGTCCGGCCCATCGTCAGGCGCGCGGTCTGGGGCCGTCCGAGCCTGGTACATCCTGGGTTTTGCCCGTGCCCGCGTTCCGGATCGGCGGTTCGCTCTGCCGCCGGTGTTTGGCCTTGATGAGATAAAGGTTGCGGCTGTAAACGATCCAGCCGACCGATTGGCCGATGATGCCCACCGGTTCTCCGCGCAATACATAGTAGATCATCAGCATGGTCGCACCGGCCAGGCTGAGCCACCAAAACAGTTCGGGAACGTGGGACTCACCTCGCTTCTCACTTGCCCACCACTGCACGATCCAACGCCCAAGGAACGTCGCTTGTGCAATGAGCCCAAACAGAACCACGCCCAGCGCCCATGCGGTCTCGACTTTCACCCACCGCATCAATGTCTCAACCGCTGATGCGGTCGGAACGAGGTCTCCCGCAGCCGTGCTTGCTATGAGGTCCATCATTGCCGTGTCTCCTGCGGTCGATCGTCATGTACGGCGCTCTCGCCTGGTTGGAAGGCGCTTACCCGATCCATATCGGAGCGATCAAGCTCGCGGAACTGCGTCGGTCGTCTTCGCTTGCGCATCCAGCGTACCGCCAAGCAGTCGATCAAGCCGGGAATCGCGCGGTTCCAGATGCCGTAGTGGGTTCGTCCGGCCGTTCTCGGTCTGTGAGCAACCGGCGTTTCGATGACGTGGTATCCAAGTTGTCTTGCGGTTCCCGGAATGAATCGGTGAATGCCTCGAAACTCCAGCGGCAAGGCCAACGCGATCTCACGCTTCATCACGCGCAGCGAACAACCGGTGTCCCTGATCGTGTCGCCAAGCAGCCATCGGCGGAACAGACGACCAACACGTGAGGTGATGCGCCGAACGAGATTGTCCTTCCGAGCGGCGGAACGGTCCCCCTGAACGAGATCAACATTCTTCTCTCCTAGCAGTGCAATCATCGCGGGGATGTCCGCCGGATCATTTTGCAGATCGCCGTCGATGGGAACGATCAGCGCCCCACGAGATGCGCGAAAGCCTGCATGGAAGGCCGCGGACTGCCCGTGGCCTGAACCCGGTGGTGTGTCCAACATGCGGATCGCGCGCAGCCGCGGTTGGTTCTTGAGCAGGGTATCGAGAACGCTCGGCGTGTCATCTGTCGATCCGTCGTCGACAATAACGATCTCATACTCCATATCCGTGGGGTCGAGCGCAGCGACAATCTCGTCAACCAGCGTTGGCAGATTGTCTTGCTCATTGTGAGCGGCTACGACCACCGACAGTTCAATGTACTGGTCCGATCCTGGCATGGTCCCAGCGTAGCACATCCAGAAGCTTCGCCGCGTCATCGTGCCTAGACTCGCTTCAATGTCCCAGGCGACGGCGGAGAATGTGCAAGCTCAGATGACTCGGACCAACGGTCTGCTCGTGCGGCTGGCCACGATCGTCGGCTCACACACCACCGTTGATCTGTTTGCGGCGATCGTTGGGCCGTTGATCGGCGTGCTACAGATTCGCTGCGAATTGACGCCGCAGCAAACGGCATGGCTGCTTGGCGTCGGGTCGCTCAGCTCGGGTTTGAGTCAACCGATCAGCGCGTGGCTGAGCGATCGTTTCGACTCACGGTTGTTTGGCGCGGCCGGTCTGGCGCTGGCTGCGATTTGTTTGAGCTGCATTGGTCTGGCTGACGATTTCCGTTCGCTGCTGGTGCTATTCGTCTGCGGGATGATCGGCGTAGGGATATTTCACCCCGTCGGTGCGTCCACGATGGGCCAACTTGCTGATCAACTCCGCGGGCGAAAACGATCGATCGGCATTAGCGTTTTCTTTGTGGCCGGAATGGCCGGGGGAATTGCCGGTTCCCTTATCGCCCGGCAGGTGGCCACGGCGGGCGATGCCGGCTTTAGCCTCCTGCGCCTGGCGATCGTTCCAGGTCTGTTCGTTGCCGCGATACTCTTTTTCGCCATCAGGCGCGTGCCACATCGACACCACGAGCATCATCTGTTGCGATTTGACGACGGCGAGATCGCTCGTCGTTGGCTGATGATCGGGTTGCTGTTCTTCGGAAACGCGCTGCGATTCACCGTCAACATGGCGTTGGTGTATCTGCTCGTGCGCTGGGCCGAGTCTATGGTCGCTCAGCAGAATCCCCTGTTCGCGACCGATGAAGTAGCGGCCTATGGCGGGAAGATTGCCGGCACACTCTTGGCGCTCATGGTGCTCGGCATGGCCGTTGGCGGACTGACCGTCGGCACGCTCGTTGGGCAAGGTCGCGAAAAGTGGCCGCTGGTGATTGTGCCCATTGTGTTCGCGCCGCTGATCGCGTTGTTTGGTGGCGCAACGCTGGTCGGCGGCTATTTTCTAGCCGTGTTGGCCGGGGTGGGATTTGCTTCGGTGATTCCCGTGACGTTGAGCTTGGCGCAGCGTCTTTTGCCGCATCGTACGAGCCTCGCCTCGGGGATTATGCTCGGCGGGGCGTGGACTATCGCCGTCGTTGGGCCTCGCTTGGCTGAGTATTGTCTGGGGACGCTACACCTTGGCCTCCCGCGCACGTTCCAGTTCACGGCCGTACTGTTGGCGATCTCCGGCGTGGTCTGCCTGCCGCTCAATTCCGCTCTTCTTCGCCGGATCGCCGCCGACTCGTCATCGTCCGCATGATGCGAGATTCGATGCTTCCACTACAATGCGCGATTGACGAGCGCACACTGTAATCAAACGATGACCACCGCACCTTTTTCAACCTCCGACCGCGGAAGCAGGCGTAACGCCGCCACCCTCATCACGGGGGCCGGCGGTGAGGTCGGCCACGGATTGATCGCTGCCTTGCACGCAGCCGGTCGGCGCGATCTCGTCGGGATCGACATCCGTGAACTCGACCGCCCGCAGCGCGAGCGATGCCGTGAAACCTTCGTCGGCGATGTTTGCGACACCACGCTGATCGAACGATTGCAATCGATGTTCGAGATCACGGAGATCCATCAACTGGCGGCGATTCTGAGTACGCGCGCAGAGTTCACGCCTGAAGCAGCCCACGATGTCAACGTCGGCGGAACGATCAACCTGCTGAGATTGGCTGCGGATCAGGCGCGATCGCATGGCGATTTGGTGAAGTTCCTCTTCCCAAGCTCGATTGCCGTACACGGCTTTGCGGACACGGAAACGAAGTACGCTGCGGGCGCCGTCACCGAAGATGAACACACCAGGCCGATTACGATGTACGGCTGCAACAAGCTGTACTGCGAGAACCTCGGGCGGTACTACGCCCACCATTACCGGCAATTAGCCAGGGATCGGTTGGATCACACGCTGGACTTTCGCTGCCTGCGGTTTCCCGGTTTGATTAGCGCCGAGACCGTTCCCTCCGGCGGGACCAGCGACTATGGGCCGGAGATGATCCACGCGGCGGCTGAGGGTAAGCCGTACGTGTGCTTCGTTCGCCCCGATACGCGCATTCCGTTCATGACGATGCCGGAGGCGATTGATGCGTTGCTGAAGCTCGCCGCGGCGGAAGCGGATCAACTGACCCGCTGCGTGTACAACGTCCGCAGTTTCAGCGCGTCCGCCCAGGAGATCGCCGAGCTGGTGCGCGAGCATTTTCCGGGGGCGAAGATCACGTTCGAGCCGGACCCGCAGCGTCAGCAGATGGTCGATTCCTGGCCGGCGGATGTGGACGACACCGCCGCCCGCAACGATTGGGGATGGTTGCCCAAGCATCATCTGCGCAGCGCGTTTGAGGACTATCTCGTGCCGAGTATCAAGGCGCGGTATGCGTGAGCGGAAGGGACGCTTCGCGTCACCCGCTAAACGGTGGATACGATAGTATGGACCTGTTCGATGGAGTTCGTAGACAACGCGGGAATCGATTATGACCACGACGACACGTGTATCCGGATCCGAACTGTTCGATCAACGCACCGATGAAGTGCTCAGGAATCTGGTCGATACCGGCCAATTCAAGACGCTTCAGATGATCGAAGGGCCGATGGACGCGACGATGAAGCTGCGCGGCTACGGCGAGGTTGCGTGCTTTTGCTCGAATAACTATCTGGGCCTCGCTAATCACCCCGAAGTCAGACAAGCGGGCATCGAGGGAATCGAGAAATACGGCGCGGGCACCGCTTCTGTGCGATTCATCTGCGGCACGTTCGAGCCCCACGCGCAACTCGAAAAGACAATCGCGACGTTCCTCGGCGTGGAAGCGGCGTACACGTTCGTCTCATGTTGGACTGCAACCGAAGCGCTCTTTCCTACGCTCTGCGAGCCGGGCGACATCATTATTTCCGATGAATTGAATCACGCCTGCATCATCGACTCCATGCGCCTGGCGACGGTCATCAAGAAGGGCGTACACAAAACCATCTTCAAACATAGTGATATGGATTCACTGCGCGAGGCGTTGGAGAATGCGGTCAACAACCCGGATGTGACCGGCGTGATGTGGGTGGTCACCGACGGTGTGTTTTCGATGGAGGGTGACATTGCCAAGTTGCCTGAGATTCGCAAATTGTGTGATGAATACGGCGCGATGCTGGCCGTCGATGATTCACACGGCACGGGGGTGATGGGAGAAACCGGACGCGGCACGCACGAGCACCACGGCATGGCGGGCGATGCGATCGACTTCTACACAGGCACGTTGGGTAAGGCGCTGGGCGGGGGGGCCGGGGGATACCTCGCCGGCACGAAGCGCGGCATGGATATGATCGTGCAACGCGCTCGACCCACGTTGTTCACCAACGCCCTGCCGGTGACGGTGGCGTGCTCAGCGAACAAGGCGATCGAGATTCTGATGCGCGAGCCGCAGCGTGTGCAGAAGCTGCGGGACAATGTTGCGTATACTCGCAAAGGCATCGCCGAAGTTGGGTTTGAAGTCTTGGAATCCCCGACCGCCATCTGCCCGATCATCGTGGGCGATACCGCCAAAGCGATTGCGATGAGCAAACGGTTGCTCGAAATGGGCGTGTACGTGATCGGGTTCGGCTACCCGGTGGTTCCTGAAGGCACGGCAAGACTGCGCGTGCAGCTTTCCGCAGCGCATGAGAAACAGCATTTGGATATGCTGATCGAATGTCTCACGAAGCTCAAGGCAGAGATCGGTTAGCAATCAACCCCGTTTAGCCGCGAGCCAAAGGCGAGCGCTTTTGCGAGAGGGCATGACCCGTGATGCGAATTGAAGGTGCGTTGACGTACGCGGATGTCTGTCGGCCGAGCACTACTACAACACGCTGGGCGTATGAGATTATCTTGGTGCTGACCGGTACTATTCTGTTAGCGCTTTCCGCCAAGGTGCAGATCCCAATGTGGCCGGTGCCGGTAACGGCTCAGACGTTTGCGGTGCTGCTTGTTGGGGCGCTATTCGGAGCAAAGCGCGGGACCGCAACGGTGCTCGTGTACATTTCTGAGGGAGCGCTCGGCTTACCGGTTTTCGCAGGTCCCGTGGCAGGCTTGGCCTATATGTCTGGACCGACGGGTGGATATTTGATCGGCTTTATAGCCGCCGCGTGGATTGTCGGTCGTTTAGCTGAGCGAGGGTGGGATAGACGATTTGTTACTACAGTCGCAGCGATGGCGCTGGGAACCGCAGCGATCTTTGTATGTGGGATGGGTCGCTTGGCCGCATTGGGAGGGCCAATCTACGCAGTTGTTGAAGGATTGGTCCCATTCATCCCAGGAGCGATTGTGAAGATCGTTCTTGCGGCGGCGCTTTTGCCGAGTGGATGGAAAGTGCTCGCGAAGCTGCAAGCAGGGGGTCGGTGACGGGGGTGTGAAATGACTGCGGACGTCAACCGGGCTCGAGGACGAGCCGGCTCGCTTCTTATCTATTGCCTAATGCCTAATGCCAAGTGCCTTCTTCTACCCGATATTTCGCTTCATGCCGATGAGGGTGAGCAGTTCGAGGCGTGAGGCTTCATTTTTCAAGAAGCAGCCGCGCAGCTTGCTGGTCGTCGTCCACGAGCCGGGCTTCTTCACGCCGCGATAACACATACAAAAGTGCTGGCACTGCAAGATAACGGCCACGCCTTGGGGCTTGAGCACGTCCCAAATCGTGTCGGCAATTTGAGCGGTGAGTTTTTCCTGTACCTGCAGCCGCTTGGCAAAAACATCGACGACGCGAGCGATCTTCGACAGCCCCACGACCTTGCCATCAGGGATGTAGGCGACATGCGCTTTGCCCACGAACGGAACCATGTGATGTTCGCAGTGGCTGTACAGCTCGATATCGCTGATGAGGACGAGCTCGTTATAGCCCTCGACCTCGGTGAACGTGTGGGAGAGAAGCTTCCGCGGATCCTCGTGGTATCCGCGGAACTGCTCGGTGAGCGAGGCGATGACGCGCTGCGGTGTGCGCAGCAGGCCCTCCCGATCGGGATCTTCGCCGATGTATTGGAGCAGGCCGCGGACGTGCGCCATTGCCTGTTGGTCGCGCTCGTCCGTAAGGTCGATCTGCGTGATCGAACCATCGTCCTGGGCGGGGAGCGTCTCTTGTTCTACAAAATCATTCATGGGCAATTCCAGAATCCAGCATCGCACGGCGACCGGCAATCACGCTCACCCGCCACCGGGCACGACTCTAGGAGGTCAACGGCGACTCGGCCACTGCGTCGCGTTGAACTGCCGCTATCGGCCTCGTCGACGCGCTCCCTTGAGCCAGCGATCCCACCAGTCCAGAATCTGATGAAGCCGATGCAGCCGCAGATCAGGCGGGCCGGCTCGGCTCATCCCGTGAAACGTACTCCGCGGATAGCGGACGAAGCGGGTGGGGATGTTTCGAGCTGACAAGGCTGAATACACCTGCTCCGCCTGCTCGACATTGCAACGAAGATCGCCCTCGCTGTGGATGATGAGCGTGGGCGTTTTGACCTTGCCGAAGTACTTGATCGGGCTTTGATTCCACCGCGCTTCGGGGCGGTCCCAGGCGTTGCCCGGCCAGTAATCATCCGGCCGATCCAGAAAGTCGCTTGTGCCGAACATGCTCACCAGATTGGACACGCACCGATCGGTGATAGCGCCGGCGAAGGTGTTGGTGTGTCCGATCGCCCAGTTGGTCATGTACCCGCCATAGCTTCCGCCCATGATCCCTATGCGTTTGGCGTTCACAAACGGCCGGCTCTGCATGAATTCAGTCACAGCCTGGATATCCACCCAGTCGGCGCCGCCCCAATCGCCTTTGATCGCGGCGCAATGATCGCGTCCGTACCCTTTGCTCCCGCGCGGGTTGGAGAAGAAGACGACGTAGCCGGCCGCGGCCAGCACTTGGAATTCGTGGAAGAATCCCACGCCGTATTGGGCGTGCGGCCCGCCGTGAATCTCCAGAACAGCCGGGTATTTGCGGCTCGATTTGGCTAGAGGCGGCTTCATCACCCACACCTGCACCTTCGTGCCGTCGTTGGCTCGGACCCAGTGCGAAGTCGGCTTGGCCAGTCGCAACTCACGAAGAAGCGGTCCATTGAAATCCGTGAGTTGCTTCGTGCTGATCGTTTTAGCGCCGATCCGGCCGACGTGGATCTCCGCGAGTTCTGTGAAGGCGGCAGCCGTGAGAGCGATGCGCGTGCCGTTGGCGGACAGATTGCCCATGTCATGATCGATGGAGCCGGAGGTATGGAATGTAATTCTTCCGCCGCGCACGGGAATCGACGCCACGTGCGATTCACCATGCCAACCGAGTTTGACGAAGATGCGCTTGGAATCGGGGCTCCAACGGAGATTCGCGCCGAAGCCGACTTCAGCCGTGTCGGTAATCGCGATCGCCATCAGGCAATGATCTTCCTTGGCCATGAGGCTGCGCGCCTTGCCGGTGGAAGGATCACATACAAACAGTTCCAGGTTCTCGACACTGTAGGTCGAGTCTTCTCCCTCTCGGCCGGCGAAGGCGATCCACTTCCCGTTGGGCGACCATTGGACGGCATCTTTCGGCCCGCGTGGGAGGTTCGGAATCTTCTTGGTCTTCCCTGATGCGATCGTCAGCAGAACAAGTTCGTCGTGCCATGGTTTGACTAGCGCTCGGCGATCGGGGTTTGTGCTGATGACGAGTTTCTTGGCGTCCGGCGAAAAATCGAAGCTGAAGAATCCAAGCGCATCCTTGGCGAAGACTTTGCGGTGCGCACCGGTTTTTGCATTTACGAGGTACAGCTCATGGCGCTGCGCGTTGAAATAGCCGTCGCCGTCGAGGCGGTACCAATAGTGATCGAGGACGCGCGGCGGGTCACTCAAACCCTTGTCCTTGCGCTTCTTCTTGGCGTCCTCGGTCCACTGCGTATCCTGATGACGGAAGCTGATCGCCAGCATCGTTCCATCCGGCGACCATTTGAACGCGCCGATCGATCCTTCGTCGAACATGGTGAGCGCCACGGCCTCGCCGCCGGCGGCGCTGATGGTGAACAGTTGCGGTTTGGGCTTGTCGCGCCCACTGATGAAGGCAATGCGCGTTCCATCCGGTGACCAACGGGGATATGAATCTTTGCTGCCGCTGGTGAATTGGCGCGGCGCGTCTCTGCCGCTCGTATCAACCATCCACAGATTCGAGACGTACTCGTTCTTCTCGCCGATGTGTTTCTTCACGAAGACGATCGACTCACCATCCGCCGAAATCTGGGGATCAGCGATCGATTGGAACCGCAACAGGTCCTCGGGCGTGATCGCGCGGCGCTTGGCGGCGCGAGCCGGTTTGCGAGCGCCCGTTTTACGACGTTTCGTCTTTGTTGCCATTGCTCAAGGGTTCCTTCTCACTTGCGGGGTCTTCGCCGCGTTGCTTGATGTATCGCCCGTGCATGAGGATCATGGTCTTGCCATATCGGCCCATGCCGTTGATTTCGTAGACCAACTGGTCTCCTTCACGGCGAACAACTTCCCGGAACGTCTCGACACGGTCAGGTCCGCTTGAATACCAGACGATTTGCCGATCGCCGTCTGGACCGATGACGACTCGGCCTTGGTGGACGACGCGCTGACCGTTGGACTTGTCAATCGAGCACCGCAAGTCGAGCGATCCGTCCTCGCGCCGGCGAGCGGTGTTGATGCCGCTGCCCGAAATCACCCTTCCATCCGCCATCGTGTCGTAGATGATCACCTTCTGCATCGTGTCGTTGAGCGTCTGATAGCGCTGCGTCACCGCGATGCGATAGAGTTCGTTTCCGGTTTCGTCATATCCTATAAACGTGCCGGACCATGTCCCTTCAAGATCGGCAAAGACCTCAACCGGAGCGCTTGACTGGTCTTGACCCACGCCGAGCGTAGCAAAGAGGGTCGCCCCAACGATAATTACAAGAACAATCGATAGTCGTCGCATGGCCGGGATGCTAGCGGCTTTGGCCCATCGGTCAATGCCCGACGAGTCGCACGCGGTGCGTTCAGGCAGTACGATGGGCGCCATGAGCAGCAGATTGAACGACAAGGATCTGCTCGCCCGCCTCGTCGCCTTCGATACGGTTTCTCGCAACAGCAACCTGCCGATCGTCGATTTTCTAAGCGAATACTTGGAGCGGCCGGGGATCGAGATTATTCGCCAACCCAATGACGACGGCACGAAGGCGAACCTTATCATCTGGGCGGGACCGAAGTTGGACCGTGATGCGCACCGCTTCGGACTGATTCTCTCGGGGCATGTCGATGTTGTGCCGCCGGGCGATCGTGACGATTGGCACAGTGATCCTTTCGTGCTCGATGAGCGCGACGGCTCGTACTTCGGTCGAGGCGCGTGTGATATGAAAGGATTCGATGCGCTGGCGATCAGTCTGCTGGCCGAGATCGATCCTTCCACATTGAAAGCGCCGCTCGTTGGACTGTTTACATTCGATGAAGAGCTGGGAACACTGGGGGCGCTTCATTTTGCAAAGCATTGGCCTTCGCAGCGCCCGCTGCCGCCGCATGCGATCGTGGGCGAGCCGACGTCTCTACGCGCGGTTCGCATGCACAAGGGTCATGCGGCAATGCGCGCGACGGTGAGTGGGAAGCCCGCGCATAGTGGGTATCCGCACTTGGGGGTCAATGCGATCGAACCGGCTGGGCGAATCATTGTTGCGCTGACGGAGCTTCGGGCAGTGTTGGAACAGGAGCGGTGCGTGACGAGCAAATACTTCCCCGACGTTCCCTACGCGGCGCTGAACGTCGCTCAGGTCGTCGGGGGCGAAGCGATCAATATCGTGCCTGAGACGTGCACGGTTCACATCGGCGTGCGCGCGCTGCCCGGGATGGATTCCCCAGCGCTGGCGGCGCGAATACGTCAAGCGGTCGAATCCGCCAAGGCGGACGCGGATGTGACCTTCGAGTTGCTCAACGATAGCCCGCCGTTTGAGCTTGATGAATCAGCGCTGGTTTACAAAGCGGTCTGTGGGTTGGTCGATCAACGTGAGACGTACGGCGTGAACTACGCCAGTGATGCGGGGCATTTGGCGCGGATGGGCGTTGACTGCGTGCTGTTCGGCCCCGGTTCGATTGACGTTGCGCATCGGCCCAACGAGTTCATTCCGATTAAGGAGTTTGAGCGGGCCAAGGGGCTGCTGCGATCGCTCGTGCAGCAGATGTGTGTAGACTGAGATTTGATGGGCAATACGCAGATCATCGAGGCTGATTTGACCTGGGTCGAGGGGAGATTCGAGCGTGACGTGAAGATCACTATCGGATCGAAGGGTCAGATCGAAGCGGTCGGAATCTCCGAATTGACGCCGACTGTTCGACTGCGTGAGCGCGCGATTCTGCCGGGGATGATCAACGCGCACAGTCATGCGTTTCAGCGCGGTCTGCGCGGCTGCGGCGAGCGATTCCCACACGGTTCCGGCAGCTTTTGGACGTGGCGCGAGGCGCTGTATGAACTCGTCGATCAAATGGACGAGCAGAGAATCTACGCGCTCTCAAAGCAAGCGTTTGATGAAATGCTGGCCGCAGGCATCACGACGGTGGGGGAGTTTCATTATCTGCATCACGACGCGCGGTGTGAGGGGTACGCGTTCGACGAGATCGTGCTGAAGGCGGCGGCCGATGCCGGTATTCGGCTCGTCCTTCTCAACGCGTATTACGCAGCGGGGGGAATTGGCGAGCCGTTGGAGGGCGCGCAGCGGCGATTTGGTTCGATGTCGTTGGATGTGTTTTGGTCGCAGATGGATGGGCTGGAAACGCTGATCGACCACCAGACACAATCGCTGGGGGTTGTCGCTCACAGTATCAGGGCGGTGGATATCGAGGACATCGCAGCGCTTCACGAAGAGGCGCTGCGCCGCGGGCTTGTCTTTCATATACATGTTGAGGAACAGCGCAAGGAGATCGAGGATTGCATGGCTCACTATGGCAAACGCCCGATGCAGCTTCTCAATGAGCGGATGCAGATCGACAACCAGTTCACGGCGATCCACTGTACTCACACCGATTCCACCGATATGGCGTCGTATCTCGCAGCCGGCGGCAACGTCTGTATCTGTCCGCTGACCGAAGCGAACCTCGGCGATGGGATCGCTGACGTACCCAAAATCCTCGAACACAACGGACGAATCTGCCTCGGCACCGATTCCAACGCGAGGATTTCGTTTGTCGAGGAAATGCGCTGGCTGGAGTATGTGCAACGATTAGCAGGTGAACGCCGCGGTGTCTGCACGGACGAATCGGACAGTTGTGCATCAGCGCTGTGGCACATGGCGACAACCAATGGAGCGCATGCGCTGGGGATCAAGACTGGGCGGGTCGAGGCTGGATACGCCGCTGACTTCGTTGCAATCAATCTCAACCATCCGTCCCTGGCGGATTGGACCGACGACACACTGCTTGATGCGTTGGTGTTCGGCAGCTCCAACGAAGCCATCGCAGCAACCTGTGTGAACGGACGATGGATCGAAAGCGCCGCGACTTCGCAATCCCCGTTTAGCGGGTGACGCGCAGCGTCCCTAACCGCCCATTATCATTTCCTCGGCGGGGAATAGGAGTGCCGCAACGACTCAGTCACCTGGGCCGTCAGCGTTGTCGGGTGCGTCGCCATCGGCATTACCTGGGTCATTGGATGAATCAACAGCATCCTCAATCGCTTCCGGCTCCGTCGTCTCCACAATATCGCTGCGCTGAAGGCGGATCTTCTGGTACACCGCATCCGAGATCACGTAATACCAGTCGGCGAAACGATCATTCAATTCGCGCACGCGCTGCTGACCATCCTGAACCTTCTGGTCATAGTCTTCCTGTGCTTGCTGGTTGTCCTGTTCGAGCTCGCGTCGAACGTCCTCGATCGCAGCGGCGATGCGCGCTTCACTCTCTTGGGCCTCAGCGGATTCCTCAGCCCCCGGAAGCTCGTCATCACCGGCTGTTTCGTCGGTCGGGGGAGGGATCAGCTCGCGGAACTCCGGCAGCACCTGAATGTTTGGTGGTTCGATGAGGTCCGCGTTGAAATTTGCGGTGACGAAGAGGTACCGATTGGCGCCCCCGCCCCCGGGTGATCCTTCCGCGCTGTCTTCCTCATCGTCAGGAGCAACCGAGCCGAGCGCGATCTCGCCGAAGCGCAGCACGTACTGCACACCGTCGTTCATTCGCACGGTGGTCACGCCCTTATTCGAGAGCAGCCGGCCTTCAATGATGTAATAGCCTCGGCTCTGCAGAGATTGCGCACTTTGCATGTCGAGCTCGAGTTGATCTTCCTCTCTCAGCTCGGCCCCGAGGCCGGCGGGCTTGCGATGGACATCAATGATTTCCAGATCATCCAAGGCTCGCTTCATCGCATTGAGCTTGGCGTCGAGCAGTTCCTCGTTCTCGCCCAGGTCGTCGAGGCGCCACGTCCGTTCGCTCTGGTCGTAACTGAACCGCAGCCTCTCACCCTGGATGATCCGTTGATTGATCTCGTCGATCGAGTAGTCGTTGACGACGACTTGGGCAATGTCGTTGGCGTTCAACTGGAGAAGGTCGCGCTCGATCCAATCTTCAAATCGGGTGGAGAATGGTTCGGTCTCGATGGCGCAGAGGTAGACGCGGACACGGCCGGGCTCGCGGACGTAACGCTGGTCGTCTTGGTCCTTGACGTGCTTTCCGATGATGAGGTCGGCGAGGGTCCGGCCGGTTTCGCTCGCAAGCGTGACTCGCATTCCGACGCCGACGGCCCCCGGTTCTGCCTGTGTCGGATCGATCACGCCGTAGAGCTCGTGATCGCTTGGCGAATCGCTGACGTTGGAGCCCCTGATGAGCCCGATCATACTGGTCGCGGCGTCGGCAAACTGATTCTCAGCGTCGGCGGCGTAGTTCTCGTGCGAGGGGATCGACCACACCCCGTCATGTCGAGCTACCTTAAACGCACGCGGCGAGGCCGTGTCCTCGTCGAACTTGACGATCTGAAGGCTGGCGGCGTCCAGCGGATCGGCGAAGTGCTCGAAGAACACTTGGTTGGCATCGTCCACGGGGTCGCGCGACGGTGAAGCCGGTCTGGCCACCCACGCGACGACCAATGAAACGCCCGCCACCACGATGTAGATGATTGTCTTGATCTGCTCACTCATCAGCGTGCTCTTTCATTATTCGCTGCCACCAACAGATGATGTTTCGCGGCGCCGCATCCGTTGCTGTGGTGTGCCGATGTTCTCGATTCGGCGCCGTCTGGCGAAGACAAGGGCGCCCACCACCAAGGGGGGGATGGGAGGCAACGTCACCGCCGCCAACTTGTACCGATCCTGGACGCGGCGAATCTCCATCGTCAGGTCGCGCTCGATTCTCTCGAGGGCGTCGTCGCGTTCTCGTTCGAGGCGCTCAGTTGCGGCCTGCATTCGCTTGTTGCGAGCCTGCATCTTGGCCTGCACTTCCAGCGCCATCTGCTGGAGGTCGATGCCTGGGCGCTGCTGAAGCTTTTCGATTTCCTCATCCAGCTTGCGGCGCTCCTCCGCCTGCTTGTCCTCGAACTGGGCGATGAAATGCTCACGCTGTTGGTTGGTGATCTGTCGCGCCTGCTCGGTCCGCTTTTCCACTGTGGTCAGCGAACGGTGGACGCGGCGCCGTTTGCGGATTTCGATGAATCGATCGTCGCCGGCTAATTGGTCCAATACATTCAGTACGAACGTCACGTTGTCCAGTTCGAGATTCACCGTCGCATCGGGGTTGGTTCCTTGCGCGCGTAGATTGAAGAAAATAGAATAGAGCAGATCGATATCGCCGGTGAGCACAACGTTGAATTCGGCGGCGGAGGTTGCCTCATCACCAGCGTCGTCAATCGATCCACGAATATGCGCGGCTAGCACGTACGGCTGCTGAGTGAAAATCACGCGCCGGTTCGGATTCAAACCGCCGGAACCGAAGATCGTGCGCAGACGGATGTCGTCAAAATTCACAAACCCGGCTTGATCGCCGGTCATCAGCAGCGGCGTGATCTTCGTCGTTGCGCCGAGGCGCGGTCGAATCGAGCCGGGGAACAGCAGCATCATCTCCTGCAACCCGTTGGTGCTCGCGTTCTCTAGACTGAACGGTTCGTCAGCGCCGGAACCAACGCCGATGAACACAAACTCCGGCGGGAGTTGGCCGAGGTTGGGGTGGGGGTTGTAGTCGTCGTGGACGATCTGCCGATCACTGAACTCGACTTGAAGCAAATCCCACAGCTGTTGAATGTTGCCCTTGGGTTGCGGCGGTGGTTGATTCATAAACGGGTTGTTGCCGCCTTGAGAGATGCGCGGCTGGCTTGTTGCCGCTACTCGAGTGTCGATAAACGGGAAGGGGTCTTCGAAGATCGCAGTTGGAATACCCCTGCGCACCGCATCGAGCAAGTTGTCCAACTGCGCCGCGGGCAGCGAAGATGGTTGTACGACGAGCAGCGCATCCAGATCGTCGGGGATGGGGTTGGCGGGGTTGATCCTCACGGTCTCGTATTGCTTGTTGAGTTCCCTGATGATCTGCTGGTTGGGTCGGCTCGACATGGTCTGGATGTCGAACCCGCCGAAGAGTTGGGCGTCGGTCGTGAGGATACCGAGGCGCTTGCGTGATTGCTGGCTGACAGTGGCGATCGACCGGATGGTTTCGTATTCGACGGGCACGCCGCGATCGAAAAACGGGATGACGACACGGTCCAATCCGCACATGAACGCAGCGCCGAGGTAGATGTCCTCCTGCGAGAACTTACCGCCGACGGTGGACTGCACGGGTCGTGCGCCGATTCCGAACTGTGCCTGCGCTTCTTGGGCCTCACGGCTGAACCGTCTGGTGGTGTTGATTCGCACGATGACATTGTCACCAGCCAGCGAATCGACTTCGCGCAACATCATCAGGAGGTCGAGTCTTGTCTTGACGTACTGCTCGGGTACTTCGGGGCTGATGTACGCCTCGATGAACACGGGCTGCTCGGGACTGAGATTCTTTAGTAGTGCTCGCGTCTGGGCGCTCAGGGAGCTGAGTTTCTCGCCGGTGAGATCGAACCGCTGATCAAATCGGTTTGCCAAAGCGGTCGCGCCGACGGCGATGGCCGCCAGCGAGACGGTTCGGACGAGAAAATGCGCGGCCATGGGGATCCCCGCCCGTCGGCTGACCCAGTGTCGCCGTCGAATGAGCACCATGCTCAAGTACAGCATCACGATCACGATCGAGCCGAAGAACGCGAAGGCGGAAATGGTGGCGACACCTCGCCCCAGATCGCTGAACTGCTCGGCGACGCCGAAGCTCTTCACGGCCAGCGCTGCTTCACGTTGGGGAATGAGCGCGTCGGCGTAAGCGGCAAAGACCAGCGGCGTGTTGAAGGCCATGGCCAGGACGAAGCTGACGGTGAGGTTGCTCGTGAGGAACGAGGCGACCATGCCCACGGACAACATCGCCGCCCCGACCAGCCAGTACCCAAGATAATTCGCGGCCAACAGGCCGATATCCGGCTCGCCGAGTCCGATCAGCACGACGATGTTCGATAGTGAGAAGATCAACGAGACGGTGAAGATCGCCAGGGCTGAGAGGTACTTGCCGACAACGACGTCGAAATCGCCGGCCGGGAGCGTCAGCAGCAATTCGTCCGTTCCGCGCTCACGCTCTTGGGCCCACGTGGCCATGGTCACGGCGGGGACGAACACCAACATGATCCATGGCAGCCGTGTGTTGAGTTGATCGAGGTTGGCGAGGTTGGCGTTGAAGAACTCGTCGGGCCAGAACGTGGCGAAGGCGCTCAGCAGCACGAACGCGCAGATGAACACGTACCCGATCGGGCTGGAGAAATAGCTGACGAAGTTTCGCTTGAATATGGCGAAGACGACGTTTGCGTTCATATCAAATCCTCAGCCGGGACCATGTCACGCCACCGACGCGGTAAGTTCAGCGAAGCGTTCATCAAGTGATTTCCCTTGCTCGTTGAGTTGGGCGACGGTGCCGTCGTAGACCAGCTTGCCCTCGTCGATGAACAGCAGGCGATCGGCCATCGCCTCCACCTCCTGCAGGATGTGCGTGGAAAGGAGAATCGTCTTGTCGCGCCCGAGCTTGCGGATCGTCTCGCGAACTTCACGAATCTGATTGGGGTCGAGCCCGGCGGTTGGTTCGTCGAGAATAAGGACATCCGGTTCGTGCAGCAAGACCTGGGCCATGCCCACGCGCTGCCGGTACCCGCGCGAGAGTTTTCCGATCGCTTTGCCGAGAACAGCCTGAAGGGCGCACAATTCGATGACGGCGTCGATACGGTCGGCTCGGGTCGCCGGTGACAATCCGCGGGCATTGGCGAAGAACGTCAACAGTGATCGCGGGGTCATGTCGTCGTAGAGCGGGCCGTTCTCCGGCAGGTAGCCGAGCCGAGCGGCCCCTTTGAGGCGATCGGTCGACATATCGTGACCGGCAATTCGGGCTGTGCCAGACGACGGCGCGAGGTATCCGGTGAGCAGGCGCATGGTCGTGCTCTTGCCCGCGCCGTTGGGGCCTAGAAAAGCCACGACCTGTCCTTGGGGGATGGTAAACGAGACGTCCTTGACGGCGGCGAAGTCACCGAAGTACTTGCTCAGACCCACCGCTTCGATCATGGGCGGGCGTGTGGACTTGGGCGACGGTCCGTCGGTTGGAACTTGGCTCATCGTTCAACGCCCTCTCTCATGTAGAAAGATGCCCAGCCGTGCAGGTTCTGTTGGGTCTTTCGAGTCGGGATCGGCCGCGGGACCATCCGGGGTCCGCGTCAGCTCCCGCTGGAGGCCCATAGCATATCACATACCGGCCGAGGACGGTTGGGGTTCAGGTGAACCCCAAAAGCCGTCGGCGCCGCGAGGATCGATCGGCTCACGTCGCTCAGTCACGAGATTGGCCAGGGCGTTCCAGTTCTGTTCGTCCGCGACCGCGTCGATGGCCCGAAGGTTGATTCCGGCCTCCCGCAGCATCACGGTCAGCCCTGGCGGTTCGCTCAGCTCACCGATCAGTGTCCAGCCGTTAGCGGATCGGCGACTTTGTCTCGACGCGCCTCGGCTCGATGGTGATCACCGGGACGTCTCGCTCACGCGACGGAGTGTCCACAACCGCTCGTACGGTTCTGGCGATACTCGCCGCATCCAGACCCGACTCTTCGAGCTGGTCTTTGCGCGCACCTTGGTATATCCACCGGCCGGGGATGGCCAAGTGTCTGATGAGCCGTGTATCCAAACCGAGGTCAACGCAGGCATCGACGACGCAGGAGCCGAAGCCGCTTTCGATCCCGTGGTCCTCGACGGTGATGATGGGAATCTCGCGGCGAATCAATGAGCTGAGAAGATTGGCATCGACCGGGCGGGCGAATCGGGCGTCGTAGACGTTGACGCGGTATTCGCTGTCCAGTAACTCAATGGCGTTCATCGCTTGGATCGCCATCACGCCGTAGCCGAGGATCGCGGCGTCGGGCTGGTCGTGCTCAAGCAACGGTCGCGCCTTGCCCAGAACGAACGGCGGGCATTGGGTCTGGGCGAACATCTCGCTGACGTTGTCTCGTGGATAGCGCACGGCGCTTATGCCGTCGTCGTAGAGGCGCATGAACTCCAGGGCCCCGCGAAGACTCGGCTCGTCCATGGCGGCCATGAGCACCGACTTCGGGAAGACTCGCAGCAGGCTGATGTCACAGAAGCCTTGGTGCACCGCCCCGTCGCCGCCGACGAGCCCGGCTCGATCCAGGCACAGTCGAACGGGAAGCCCTTGCAGCGCCACCTCTTGAAAAAGCTGGTCGAACGCGCGCTGGAGGAAGGTGGAGTAGACGGCAAAGAACGGCTTGAAGCCTGTCTTGGCCAATCCCGCCATCATGTCCATCGCATGTGATTCACAGATGCCGGTGTCCCAACCTCGATCCGGGAACGTTTGCATGACCTTGGTCAAACCCGTTCCGTCAGGCATGGCGGCGGTGCAGGTCACAACCTTTTCGTCGCGTTCCATGACGTCGATCATCGCATCGGCGAAGGCGGAGGTGAACGATCGACCACCGCTGGCCAGCTCGACCTTGCAGCCCTCGCTGTGCAGTTCAGCGCCGTTTTGGACCTTGAACGGCTTGGGCGAGTGGAACGTCGTGGCATCGCCCTCGGCGAACCGGTACCCCTTGCCCTTGACCGTGTGTACGTGCAACACCATCGGGCGGTCCACCTGCTTGACCTCCAGCAGCATGTCGATCAACGTGGGCAGGTCGTGGCCGTCGATCGGTCCCACCGTCAACAGCCCGAACTTCTCGAACCACGCGTCCTCGGCCACTGCATCTTTGGCTATCTCGCCGAGGCGGTGATACATCTCGCCGATCAGCGACCCGCCGGGCAGATGCCGGACGACGTCCTTGGCTGCGCGTTTCACCTTGCGGTAAGCGGGGTTGACGCGGATACGATCGAAGTAGGCGGCCAGCGCACCTTGGGGGTGAGCGATCGACATGCCGTTATCGTTGAAGACGACAAGGAATTGGCGTTTGAGGGTGCCGGCGTTGTTCATGCCCTCCATCGCCACGCCGTTGACGATCGACGCATCGCCGATCAAGGCGACCACGCAGCGCCCCTTGGGGTTGGTTTGCGGATCGAACGCTTCGTTGTTCAGTAGATCGCCCCGGGCCATGCCGACCGCGGTCGGAATAGAGGTGCCGGCGTGCCCGACTGAGAACAGGTCGTAATCGGATTCACGCGGCTCGGGGAAGCCCGCCATGCCGCCCGTCTGCCGAAGCGTCGGCAGCATCGGGTAGCGACCAGTGAGCAGCTTGTGCGGATAACACTGGTGCCCCACGTCAAACAGCAGCCGGTCCCACGCGAAGTCAAACACATAGTGCAAGGCGATCGTGAGTTCGACGACCCCCAGATTGGGCGCGAAGTGACCCCCGGTCTTCATGATCTGCCCGCAGATCGCCTGGCGGATATCAGCCGCAAGCACAGGCAGCTCGCCGACGGAGAGTTTCTTCAGATCGGCCGGGCCTTTGAGGCCGGGAAGGATCTTCAGGTCCATTGGTCCGAACTCCCATCCATCAGGGTGACAGCGCGTCGGGCGCTGGTGCTGCCCCTATAGGTCGGCTGACGACCTCGTTTTCGGCCCGGGTTTTCCTGTCAAACCTTAGGGATGACCGGGGAGCAAGGGTAGCCTCACTTTGTCCGTACGGCCATATACTCGCAGAGTTCGATCAAAGGCTGGGCGGATTCACCGAACCCCGATAGCGCGGCCTGAGCGTCCCGGCGGAGCCGATCCACCTCGGCCCGGCACGCCTCGGGTCCCAGGACGTCCGGCGAAGTGAGCTTGCCGGCTTGGCGGTCCTTTCCCGTCGCTTTGCCAACATGTTCGGTGGTTTGCGTCACGTCCAACAGATCGTCGACGACCTGGAACATCATACCGATCGCCTCGCCGTAGCCGGTCAGGGCCTGTAACTGCGTGTCATCAGCGCCGCCGCAGATGCCTCCCATCCGGCAGGCCGCCCGCAGCAGGGCCGCGGTCTTGTGCTGATGGATCAGGTGCAGTCGATCGGCCCGGGACACCTGCTCCGAGAATCCGCCCACCGTGTCGTAGACCTGCCCGACGATCATCTTGGTAGTCGCTTCGGCCAACGTCTGAGCGAGCCGGCTTGTGGTCTTGGCGTCGGCGGTCCCCTCGGTTATCCATTGAAACGCCAAGCACATCATGGCGTCTCCCGCCAGGATCGCCATCGCCTCACCCGCCTGGACGTGAAGCGTCGGCTGACCTCGGCGCAGCTGGTCGTCATCCATCGCGGGCAGATCATCGTGGACCAGGCTGAAGGTGTGGATGAGCTCAAGCGCCGCCGCCGCCGATCTGGCATCATCGCGCCGGCCGCCCGCCGCCTCGCAGCAAAGCAGCGTCAGGGCTGGGCGCAGCCGCTTGCCGCTGCCCAGCAAGGCGTAGCGCAGCGCCTCACGCAGTAGCTTCGGCTCCTTGAGGGCGTCGATCCGCCGGGTCAGGTCGGCTTCGATCTCAACCCGCAGCTCCTGCAGGATCATCGGCTCACATCGGGGGTCGGTCGCGGCAGGCATCACCTCGAGGATTGTACGGGCGGAACGGGGCCGCGGCAGATGCGGGCGCAGTTGGTCGGCGGGCGTATCATTGCTCCAATGCCCGTCGAAACAAGCGATCTGGCGGTGTTGATCCAGCGGGGCGGCATCGTGATGATCCCGCTGCTGGTCCTGAGCGTCATCAGCCTCTCGCTGATCGTGGAGCGGGCCTGGTTCTGGACGACGCTGCACGGCCCGGGTCGGCCGCGGCAGCTCGGTCGGCTCAACGCCGCGTTTCGAGCTGGCGATCTCGCCCAAATCAAGCGGGCCCTGCTGCCGCCGCGGTCGGTGTACGGGCAGATTGCCCAGCAGTTGCTGAAACACGGCGCGTCGGACGCGGTCGCCATCGAGGCGGTCGAGACGCAACGTCCACGCATTGATCGATTCATGGCCACGCTGTCCACCATCATCACCGCCGCGCCGCTGCTGGGGATACTCGGAACGGTCCTTGGGATCATCCAGTCGTTCAATCTGCTCGGCGTGCAGGACACACTGACCGACCCGAGGGCGGTCTCGACCGGCATCGCCGAGGCGCTGCTGACCACCGCGATGGGCTTGGTGGTGGCCATTTTTACGCTGTTTCCCTACATGGTCTTTCGAGCCCATGCCGAGCGATCGATCGGGCGGATGGAATCACTGATCGCCGCCGCCCAACAAGGAGTCGGTGTCGCGCTCACGGCAGGGCGGCCGGCCGCAAAGACCACCGCCGCCGAAACAACAGAAGCGATGACCGCCAAGCGCACCGCGGTGTCTGGTCGGATCGGCTGACACCCCGGCCCCGTCCCAGCAGGAGTCGAACATGTCTGTTCCTCGGATCGTCGTTGCCCATCGGGCTGTGAGGGTGGTTCCCCTGGCGGCCCTGCTCCTTCCCGTGTCTGTAGTCTGCGGGCAGCCCGCGCAGTCACAACCGCAGGACCTCCCAGCCGAGAGTGAAACGGCGTATCTACGAGTGGTCGAGGAGCCCGGGGAGTCGATCGCCCTTCAGATCGCCGCCCAGCGTTTCGTTCCCGCGGACGACTCGGGCCCGACGGTCGGGCTCGTTGGCGTGTCTCACATCGGCGAGCGCGAGCTGTACGAACAGATCCAATCCCTCCTCGGGGAGTACGACGTGGTGCTGTACGAGTCCGTGATGCCGCCCGGTGCGGCTGGGGCTGGAGGCGATGACGACGAGCAGCGCCGGGCCAGCACGACCGAGGCGATGCAGTTCGTGACCGCAGCCCTCGCCACGCATCACGACCAACTCGGCAAGTATCCCCAGGATCAGAAGCAGTTGCTGTCGTTTGCCGCCAGCCGCGATCCACGACTGGAGGACTGGCTGACCACGGCCAGCGTCGATGGGTGGGACCGACCGCTCGCGTACGCCAGTGCCGACGATCAACAGTCGTACACCTTGGTCAGCCTCGGCGCCGATGGCAAGGTCGGCGGTGAGGGGACGGATGCCGATCTGGAAATGAGTCACGAGACGGCCTCGGAGACCCCCGGCCTGCTCCCAGAAGAGGACAATCTCCAAGCCCAGCTCGCTTCGGCCCTGGGACTTCAGTTCCAGCTTGACGCGATTGACTACGGCCGACCGGGCTGGCGCTGCAGCGACATGACCGTCGTCCAGCTTGAGCAGGCCCTTCAGGAAAAGGGCGTCGATTTCGGCCCGATCAGCGGCGCATTGGCCGGCACGTCTTGGCCGGCGAAGTTCGTCGGCTTCATCCTTAGACTCGTGCAAACCATGGACGTGTGGATGGAAGGCGCTATCTCCGACACCCTCAAGGTCATCCTCATCGAGATCTTCAGCGACGAGACGATCCTTGAGCAAGGCCTCCAGCAGTTCGGGGCCGGCTTCGAGGAGGTCATCGTCGGCCAGCGCAATCAGATCGTGATCGACCAGCTCAGGACCATCCGCGAATTGGAGCCGGACGTCCACTCCGTCGCGGTCTTGTACGGGGCCGCTCACATGCGCGACATGGCTGATCGCCTGACCTCACAACTGGGATATCAGGCGACGGGCGAGACGTGGATCACGGCGATCAAGGTGGATCTGAAGCACTCGGCCATCCCGCCGCGGCAGCTCGAGTTCCTCCGCCGGATCATCAAGCAACAACTACAACTACAACGGCAATGGGGCGACACCCCCGGTCAGCGGGACCACTGATCCGGGCCCCGAGCGCAAGAGTTCGCAGCGCGTGTCCTGGTGATCCTCCTAAGTAACTATCTCAAAACCGGTGGCACGGGCATCTTGCCCGTGCAAACGTCTCGCCGTGCACGCGTAGCGTCATCATGAAGCGTACGGGCAGGATGCCCGTACCACCGCAACTAGGGTTCTGAGATAGTTTCTAAGGCAGGTGCTGGTAGTCTTTCTTGTCGGCGGTGTCGATCCACTGGCGCATGTCCATCAGATCTCTGGCCGACTGATTGGCGGTGTGCCCATCTGCGTAGACCACGGCGGTGGACTTTGTGTGGCGGGCGATGGGGACTGAAGTCTGTACGAAGGCCTCGATCGTCCAGATGTCGCCAGGCGCTGCCGCCACCTGCATGCCTCCGCCTCCGGGTCCGCCATCGCCGTCGCCGCCGGAGTTGGGAAAGCCCCATTGTTGCTCGTCGGCCAGCCACGGCGGGATGACAATGTGCGACCCCGGCCGGTCGCTCTTCCACTTCTTGTACACCCCGGGCTGAACCTCTGAAGACGAGCAGAACACCACGAGCTCCGTGGACCGCCGAATCTGACTGATCGATCGGACCACGACTCGCGCGAACTCTTTCGGACCAATGTTGTCGTCACCGTTCAGATCGGCCCTGGCGCTGAAGAAGCGGTACCGCGGGATGTCGTCACCGCCGAGATCCACCATCTCCCACCACCCGCCGACGTAATAGCCGTTGTAGCCGAAGCCCGGCTCATAGGCGATCTCCCACGCCTCCGAGTCCTGCACCGGCTCGGGCACTAGATCGTTCATGTTGGTCATGTTGGACTGATCGACGTTCGGCTCATCCAAATGACCGTGAATTACGTCATGGTTGTAACTGAGGAACGGCAGCAACCGCCAGGTCCACGGCGCGGCGATCTCTGGCGGGATAACGATGTCGGTCATCCCTGGCGCCGGCGTGTGGTACTCGTACTCGACGTTCCACCCCGGCGACGGACCCTGCATGCCCGGCTCGAGATACCCCGGCAGGGCGGCCCCGGAAAACGCGTTGGCGTACAGGTTCCACGCCTTGGCGACCTCACGCAGCCCGTTGGTCTCCTCGAACTTATGGCTCCGCCGGATCGCCCCCCCCAACGCCGGGGCGAGCAGGGCCAGCAGGATCGCGATGATCCCCATGACCACCAGCAGCTCCACGATGGTGAACCCACGATCACGGCTCAGCGGGCGCATGCTCATCGATCGCTCCTTTATCCGGGACTGCCTGAGTTGACCTAAGGTGCACTGACCGCACCGATACCTTCGAGGGAATCATAGCTGCCACAGGTACCTGTACGAGCAACCAGCGGCAACGGACCCGCAAAATCCGCCAGAATCCACCACGCCCTGTACACCCACCGCCCGCCCCCGGCCCTCTCTCGCCTCCGGCCGTCAAATCTTCCCTCGATGCCTCAATGCCTTGATGCCTTCTTGCTGATGTCGGAGCGTTGCGAAGATCCCGATTCCACTTGTCCCGATTCCACTTGCGGCTTCGCGTCCCGATTCTATCGGGGTCCCGATTCCATCGGGATCGGGGCCTTGATGTCGAAGCGTAGCGAAGATCCCGATTGCATCGGGGCCAGCTTTAGAAAAAGCCCCCGGAAAACTTTCCGGGGGCTGGGGTCCGGGGGCTGGGGTCAATTGTACGGATCGGGGCCGGGGCAGCCGGACTGGCCGAAGCAAATGCACTTGGTGCATTCGAACAAGTAATGCTCCATCCAGCACAGGTAGTTGTCCTTGTCCTCCTGGCTGGCAGTGGCGTCGTCCATCACGGCTTCGAACTCGTCCCAGTTCTCCTGCGTCAAACACGCGTCGGTCAGCACGTCGTCGAACGAC
>JADFNO010000175.1 GCA_022563315.1 Planctomycetota bacterium
GACTGAACGCGGCCATCGAACATTGCCTTCACAGGACTCAATAGGCACCGCGGCCACGCGGCGGGTTCGGTCGATTACGTGTGACGCCTACCACTTCCTCGGCCGAGTTTGGTAGACTCTGATGCGTGATCAGTCGCGTCCATAGTTTCGTGCTGCAGGGGATTGACGCTCGGCCGTGTGAGATTGAAGCGGATCTCAGCCCGGTGGGTCTGCCCAAGACGACGGTGGTGGGGCTGCCTGATGCGGCGGTGAAGGAATCGATCGAGCGGGTGCGCACCGCCTTGCTCAACAGCGGGTTCCGCTACCCCCAAAGTCGCATCACGATCAATCTCGCACCAGCGGATGTGCGAAAGGAAGGGCCGGTCTACGACCTGCCGATGGCGGTGGCGCTTCTTCTGGCAAGCGGCACGATCGAACCATCAGCAGATGGAACACGGCCACGGTCCGAGGATTATCTCATCGCCGGGGAGCTCGCGTTGGACGGGCGGGTCCGGCGCATCAAGGGAACGATCAGCCTGGCGTTGCTGGCGAAGGAGCGTGGTGTGAAGGGCGTGATGGTGCCGCAGGCCAACGCGGCCGAAGCCGCGGCCGTCGATGGGATCGACGTGCTCGGGGTCGAGTCACTCGGCCAAGTCGTCGGCATATTCAACGGCCAATGCGCCGCCGTACCGCATCCCACCGTCGATATAGAGTCAATGATCGCTGAGACGATTGTGGAAGTCGACTTTGCGGATGTTCGGGGTCAAGAGGCGGCCAAACGAGCGGTGACCATCGCCGCGGCGGGCGGGCATAACATCTTGATGATCGGTCCGGCGGGAACCGGCAAGACGATGATGGCCAAGGCGCTCTCCGGCGTGTTGCCGCCGCTGTCGCGCGACGAAGCGCTGGAAGTGACGCGAATCTATTCCAGCGCAGGACTCCTTCCGGCTGATCAACCCTTGATGACTCGGCGGCCGGTGCGCTCGCCTCACCATACCGCATCGAGTCCGGCAATCATCGGCGGCGGCACGATTCCCCGGCCGGGCGATGTGAGCCTGGCCCATCGCGGCGTGCTGTTCCTGGATGAAATGCCCGAGTTCGCGCGCGACGTGCTGGAGACGCTTCGTCAGCCGCTTGAGGACGGATGCGTCACCGTCGCTCGCTCCCACGCCTCAGTGCGTTTCCCGGCGCGTTTCATGCTCGTGGGGGCCCTGAACCCGACACCCAAAGGCAATCTGGCCATGGACGAGCTCAGCCAGCGGGCGATGGAAAAGTATCTGTCGCGGTTATCGAGTCCACTGATTGACCGCATCGACATTCATGTCGAGGTGCCGAGCGTTCCGTATCGGCAGCTCGCCTCGAAGCAGCGCGGGACGAGCACCGCTGAGATTCGTTCCGTCGTTGCCAAAGCTCGGCGCGTGCAGTCATCGAGGCAAGGACCGCAACTGACGAATGCTGAACTTTCCGGAAAGATGCTCGATCGACACGCAAAGCTGGATGAGCCCGCCCAGACGCTGCTCGGCCAGGCAATGACCGAGCTGAAGCTCAGCGCCCGCGGCTACGACAAGATTCGTCGGGTCGCGCGAACCATCGCCGATCTGGAGAACTGCGAAGCTGTGCAGTCACATCACGTCGCCGAGGCTGTTCAATACCGACTCCTGGATCGGATGATTTGACGGTTCGAGGAAATGCGCAAGGTCGGTAGAGTGTCAACCCTACGCAGTGACGAAGACTTCGGATCGCCCTCGACTTGGGGCGGTCGCGGGAATCACCGTATCCTGACGCATCCATGAAAGATCAGCACCTCGCCAAGCGCGTATTGAAGTGGATCGTCCCCGTGCGGGATAACGAGATTCGCGCGGTTGTGCTGTCAACTCTGTTTTTCTTCTTACTCTTTGCCGGCTACTACCCGCTTCGGGCGCTGCGTGAAACGATGGGCGTCGAGAGCGGTGTCAGCACGATCCCTTTGCTATGGACATGCACGCTCGTCGTTATGTTGCTGATCAATCCGATTTATGCGTGGATCGTGAGTCACTTTCCTCGCCGAGTGTTTATTCCGTTTGTCTACAGGTTCTTTCTTCTGAACTTGGTCATCTTCTTCGCGCTGAGCAAGCTGTTGCCCCAAGAGGTTCATGTCTACCTCGGTCGCACGTTCTATGTCTGGCTCAGTGTGTTCAATTTGTTCGTTGTTTCCGTCGCGTGGGGATTCATCGATGACATGTTCAGCAGCGCCCAGGGCAAACGGTTGTTCGGATTCGTCGCATCCGGCGCCAGCATCGGCGGATTGGTGGGGTCAGCGTTTACGATCTATCTCGCGGACAAGATCGATCCAATCAACGTGATGGTGTTTTCCATCGTGATGATCGAAGCGAGCGCTCGCTGCATTCGGCCACTGGATCGTGCGGCTAAAACCGTCCGCGGCGGCGAGCAATCGACTGCGGATGAACGGCAAGCTCAAGACGACGCACCGATTCGAGGAACGATGTGGGACGGGATGAGACGCGTCGCATCATCACGCTACCTATTGAGTATTTGCTTGTTCATGTTCTTCTTGAGTCTTATGGGCACTTTCCTGTACATGGTGCAGGCCGAGATCGCTGCGGATTATTTCGACGATCGTTCCTCGCGAATAGTGTTCTTTGCGCGAATCAACCTCTGTGTCAACGGTATCGCAGCGATCATTCAGATCTTCGTCACAGCTCGCGTCATGAAATCGTTCGGCGTCGGCGTCACCCTCGGCTTGTTGCCGATCATCGCTGTTGTCGCTTTCGCTGGATTAGGAATCGCCCTCCTCACCGCCCAAATCGGTCTGATCTTCTGGGTCTTCATTATCGCACAAGTCGGTCGACGGGCCGGGAACTACGCCCTCGCCCGGCCATCACGGGAAGTTCTCTATACGGTCGTGCCACGCCAGGATAAATACAAGTCCAAGACTTTCATTGATACGTTCATCACTCGCGCAAGTGATCAGGTCAACGTTTGGGGATTTCAGGGCCTGACGGCGATGGGACTCAGCGCTGCCGCAATTATGTTTGTCGCAATACCACTAGCTGGCGGGTGGTTCGTGCTCGCCCTGGCGCTCGGCGCTCGGCAGAAACGCCTAGCCGAGGGTCCGCGATGTGATACGTGCGGCTACGATCTGCGCGGCGGAAATGAAAGATGCCCCGAATGTGGAGCGGCCGTGTAGGGGTTGGTTATGACTCGGATTATCCGTTCCATCGTGGTCTGCCTGGTGCTCGGAAGCATTAGTACGATCCTCGCAGCGCAGATATGCGCCGCGTGGGTGCCTGTTTGGGATAGCAGTCTCATTACGGAAGGCGTGACCGCTCACCAAGGCCGGGCCTGGCGAATCGCTGTCTATGAGCGAACCGGAGCGATCTTCGTTCGTGCGCAAGCGATTTGGGATGTCGCTCTGTACCGCCACGGTCAATTCGCCAATGCCAACCGGGTGCTTGACCCAGCTTCCTATGGGTCCGTCGAACTTCTTCGACAACCGCCGGATCCTGCGTTGCCGTTTGACAGTCGGTACGTCGCGACCTGGCGAGGTTGGCCGCTCCCGGCCCTTCGCGGCGGGTTAGCGATTTTCGGTAAAGACACTCCTGCGGCCCCACGCCGGTCGAACAGTCTTGCACCGATCGGCCTTGCTGACTTGCAGCTCCTGTTCACGGCTGATCCGATTGTGGATGATGACTTCACCGTAACGCCGGTGCACCCCGTCTGGACGGGATTCGCTCTGGACACTGGGTTCTACGCGGTAATCTGGGCGATCATTCTGAGCATCGTAATTCCGATCTGGGGTATTCTCGGGCGGAAGCGGGTGATGTGGCGTGCAGCGACGGCCGTGGGTCTGGGGAGTCTCACCACAGTCGCGGTGGCTTGGGGCTGTGCGTTGTGGACTGATGTCGGTACCGGCCGGACGTGGACGGAGGTCTATCGGGCCCGGGTCGCGAGCGATCGCTTTGTCTTCGTGCAACAGTCCGTTGCATTTGGTGCGGCGCACCTTCAACAGCAGGATGAGCCGCTGGGAACGTTCATGCGAGCGGTGCCGTGGACCGGGATTCAGTCGCAGAAGTTGTCGTCCAACGGATCGCTTGTGGTGACGAACGTCGATGCTCGCGGTTGGCCATTCACGGCGCTGCGGTGCCAGTTCGACGCGTTGGTCGACAGGCGGACCGGCCAAGGCCGGATCGAGGGGATGAGATACGGCCTCGTACTTGGATCCGCGGCTTCGTCGGCCGCCGGTCCGCTCCGAACCGCCAAAGTCCTGCCATTGGCTCCCATCGGCGTCGGGTTTGCGCTAGATAGCGTCTTGTACGGCGGGGCTTGGTTCGCACTGCTGATCCTGGGGACGGTGCCGATGTGGTTGCGAGCGGCTGGCCGTCGGCGTCGAGGCGAATGCGGGCATTGTGGCTATGACCTGCGTGGTGGCGAACATTCCTGCTGCCCGGAGTGCGGGGCCGTGTCCGGCGCCCGCTGAGCCACACGTGGGGGCCAGGACGTGACCGGCCGGCAAGCCGCTCCGCTCGGTCAGTCGGGCCCGTCCCCCAATCGTCCCGCAAACCCGCCTCAGGGGGTCGAAAACGGCCATGGAGGCATGCTCCGGTCGGTCAAAACAGAAGAAGCTGGTTGGTTTGGGGGGATTGTGGCAGCAGCACCATCGCCGGAAAAAAGGTTTCGTTTTCGGGGAATTGCCGCAGTCACGCCTCGCCTCCTTCGTGTATACTTTGGCGACTTGATCATGTGAAGAGGGCTGAGGTATGATTGCACGATCGCCCCGGCTGCACACATGAGAGGGTGAAAACCGACCGTGGTTTGGCAAGGATAGAGAGAGAAACGTAACCTCAGTAACGAGGAGAGAGAAGCCATGAAGAGAGAGAGTGCCTGCTGCGCCGTAATTCTCGTTGGGGCGCTCGCCGGGCCAGTGATGGCCGGTGTGACGTTCATTTTCGACGACACCCCGTACCTAGAGCCGGGTGACAGCCCGTTCGATCTGTCCGGACCGGGCAGCGACTTCTTCCTCGAGGACTTCGAGGACGGGCTGCTCAATACGCCTGGGCTCTTGGGGTTCGGCGGCGAGATTCGCTTCCCGAGTAACTTTACCGACTCGGTCGATGCCGACGATGGCCTCATCGACGGGTTCGGCCTCGATGGCCACAACTACTGGGCCTTCTTTGGGCTGGGTGGACCAGTCGCCCGGTTCGAGTTCGACCCGAAGGTGCTCGGAGGCTTGCCTCGATCAGTTGGGGTTGTTTGGACCGACGGGAATACCTTCGCGACTACCTTCTTTGAGGCGTTCGGTCCCAATGGCGAGTCGCTGGGTGTTACAGTCCATCTCCTCGGCGATGACAAGCACCAGGGCGCCACGGACGAGGATCGTTTCTTGGGTGTGACCTTCCAAGGCGGTATCTCGGCCATCGAGGTCAGGGCCACGCTCGGCCGAATCGAGCTCGACCACGTGCAGTACGGCGACATCATTCCCGCTCCGGGCGTGCTGGCGTTGCTCGGGCTGTCCGGCCTGCTGAGCGGACGATCGCGCCGCCGTCTGGCTTGAGTTGAGCTAACTTGGTGAGGACCGGCCCAGGTCCAGGCAGCGGTATGCGCAGCCGCTTGCCGCAGCGAGATATCCTCGTCGATTCACAATGACCACCACGTCCACGGGTTCACTCGTGGGCGTTTCTCTTTTTCTCGGGAGCGCCCGCCGTGGTCGCCGGTGATCGGTTGGCATCGTCCAAACGATCTACAACCCCGGGGCAAACCCGCGCCGCATGGTGTTCTCGCAGATCGAACGGGGCTCGACGAAGTGCAGAAGATAGTCCGGGCCCCCGGCTTTGGTGCCGACCCCGGAAAGCCCGAAGCCGCCGAACGGCTGCCGCCCCACCAACGCCCCGGTGCAGCCTCGATTGATGTACAGGTTGCCGACCCGAAACTCGGCCCGGGCCGCCGCGATGTTGGACGGCTTGCGCGAATACACACCGCCGGTGAGTTTGTAGCCCGTGGCATTGGCCAAGGCGAGCGCTTCGTCGAACGTCCGCACTTTCATGACCGACAACACCGGTCCGAAGATCTCTTCCGTAGCGATCCGTGCGGTGGGCGGCGCCTCGGCGAAAATGTGCGGTGCAATATAGTGTCGGCCCGGGGCGAGATCGCGCTCCGGCGGCAACGCACACACCAACGCGAGCGGCGCCTCAGACTTGCCGATCTCGATGTACTCGTTGATCGAATCAAACGCGCTCTTGTCGATAATCGGACCGAAATCAACGGCTGGATCGAGCGGGTTCCCGATCTTGAGCGCCTTGGTCGATTCGCACAGACGATCGAGGAACGTCTCGTAGGCCGATTCGAGCACGATCGCGCGGGAGCAGGCGGAACACTTTTGACCCTGATATCCGAACGCAGACTGACGCACGCCGAGCACCGCTTCATCGAGATCGGCTGACGCATCCACGATGATCGCGTTCTTGCCGCCCATCTCGCTGATGACTTTCTTGATATGCCCCTGGCCGGACGGCACTTGACCGGCGGCGGCGATGATGTCCAGCCCGACCTCCATCGAGCCGGTGAACGCGATCAGTGCGGTGCGGTGATCGCGGACCATTTTCGCGCCGACGGTTCGGCCCGGCCCGGCCATGAAGTGAATCACATCATCTGGGCAGCCCGCTTCGAGCAAGATGTCGTAGAAGGTCTTGCCGATGCCGAGCGCTGGACCAGCCGGCTTGATCAACGTCGGGTTGCCGGTCACCAGCGCCGCGGTGGTCATGCCACAGAGTATCGCCAGCGGGAAGTTCCACGGACTGATGACGACGGCCACCCCGCGCGGCTGGTAGATCACCTCATTCAACTCACCGACGAATGAGCCGAGGCGTTCGTGCTCAAACAACGAGACCGCCGTTCGAGCGTAGTACTCGCAAAAATCGATGGCCTCGCACACATCGCCGTCGGCTTCGCGCCAGACCTTCCCCGCCTCGCGGATCATGATCCCGCATATTTCATCGCGCCGCGCGCGCATGATTCTCGCGGCGTTGATCAGCACCGCCGATCGTTCGCGCACGGGCATCGCACGCCATCGCGGTAGGGCCCCCTGCGCCGCCGCCAAGGCGCGCTCGGCATCGTCTTCCGTCGCATCTGCCTTGACATCCGGCACTTCAACCGCGCCGATCACCTTCGCAAACGATTCCCGCACGCTGCGCTGTGAAAAATCACGCAGCGGTTCGTTTA
>JADFNO010000176.1 GCA_022563315.1 Planctomycetota bacterium
CGCGTCGAATCAGCTTCGTCGATGCCCTGCGTTCGCTCTGCGCGCGAGCGGGTGAGGCGAGATCACGCGCCCCGGCGGACAAGGATCCGCCGCTCCCTCTGGTTGTGAATCCGATGCGTCCCGGCCGGATCGAGCCGCGCGCCGTCAAACGCCGCCCGAAGCAACACCGTCTGCTCACGATCCCCCGCGCCCAGGCGCGCCAACGTCTGCAACGCCAGCAACTTGCCGCTTAACTACATGGCATTCGGGTCGGGAGTCTTTTCCGGGGCCGGGCTGTCACGGTCGATTCCGGTCAGACGCAAGCGATAAGGAACTTGGGCTTCCGAGGCGAGGCGTTACACTCGTGCTCGCCCCCGGACAGCTCGGCGGTGGAGCCGGGCGAAGGTCAAATGGGAAATGTCGGATTGAATACAAGGAACACCCGTCCATGCAACGCACCATCCTGAAGCACCGGCAGATATGGCCTTGTCGATGGCATCTCTTGATCCTGGCCTTCGGAGCCGCCCTGTCGATCTCGTCCCACGCGATGGCCGCGCCGCCCACCGACGAGCAGCGCCTCGAGCGCCTGGCCGAGCGTCTCGAATCCGCCCGCATCGAGCAGCATGTTCCGGGAATGGCGGTGGCGGTGGTGAAGGACGACGAGGTGATCTTCGCGCGCGCATTCGGCCTGGCGAACATCGCTGAGGAGATTCTAGTTACGCCCGAGACGATCTTCGCCATCGGTTCGACGACCAAGGCGTTCACCGCCACCACCATCGGCATGCTCGTCGATGAGGGGCGCATGACCTGGGAAGATCCGGTGTCGAAGTGGCTGCCGTATTTCAAGCCCTCGGTGGACAGTGCCGACGATGCGCAGGTCCTGATCAGCGACATGCTCAGCCACCGAACCGGCTTCACGCGTATGACCTTACTGTGGGTCAACGGCAAGGTGCCGCGCGAAACCATCCTCCGCACAGCCAACAACGCCAAGCCGTGGTCGGGGTACCGGGAGAAGTTTCTGTATAACAATGTGATGTTCATGGCCGCGGGCATGTGCGCAGGGGCGGCGGCCGACTCGACGTGGGAGGCGCTGATCGAGGAGCGGATCTTCGAGCCACTGGGCATGAATGATTCGAATCTCACGTACGAGGCGGCACAGGCGGACCCGCGGTTGGCGCTTGGATACACCTGGAAGTCCGAGGAGGAGGATTGGGTGCATGCCCCCATGCGCAATATCGATCAGATCGGCCCCGCGGGATCGATCAACTCCAACGTCCTGGACATGGCCCGATGGGTGCGGTTCCAACTCGGCCGCGGAGAATTCGAATCGCACCGCCTCCTGAGCGAGGAGGCGCACGCCGAGACGTGGAAATCCCACATGAAAATCAGAGGCCCGGTGGACTACGGATTCGGCTGGATGCTCCGCGAGTGGAAGGGCCGCCGCGTCGTCGAGCACGGCGGCGGCATCGACGGATTCGCCGCCCAAGTCGCGCTGCTGCCCGAGGAGAACCTGGGGTTCGTCCTCCTGATGAACCTCAGCGCCTCGCCGTTGCGGGAGGCCTCGCTCTCGATGGTCTTCGACGCCCTGCTCGACGAGTGGCCCGACGAGAGTGCCGTGGCGGAAGCTCAGGAGATCGACTTCGAGGACTACGTCGGTATCTACATCGCCAACTTCGCGACGTTCAGAGATGAGGAATTCGAGATCCTGATCAACGACGACCGGCTGGCGCTCGACGTCCCGAGCCAGCGGACGTTCGACCTCAATCAACCGGACGAAGAAGGCAAGTGGAGCTTCGCCCTGACCGATCAGGTCGCCATATCCTTCAAGCGCAACGACCAGGGTGCTGTCGTCGGCCTGACGATGCACCAGTCCGGCTTCGATTTCGAGGTCCCGCGCAAGGGCGTCGAGATCCAGCCCGATGTTCCGGTCGAGGAGCTCGAGAAGTACGTGGGCACCTTTGTTCGCGCCGAAGGGGGCAAACAAGTCAAGATCTTCATCGAACGGGGCCGCCTCGCCATGGAGGACAGGGGGAAGCATTTGGCCTTCAACACGCCCGATGCCGAGGGTCACGCCTCCTTGCGCGCCCGCGCGGACTACGGCGCGACGTTCAAGACCGACGCCGAGGGGAACGTCGAATCGTTCGTCTTCCACAGCAATGCCGGGGACAAGCTCTTCACGCGGCTGGCTGACTCGCCGGATCCCGAGCTCCCGACCCTCGACGAGGTCTTTGCCCTTGCCCGGCTCGATGAGCGGCAGGCCGCCCTCGCATCGGCAGCTTCGCTTCGCCTCCGCGGTGAAGCGCGCTTCGCCCAGTCTGGCATCGCCGGAACCTACCAGATGATCCTCGATGCCGGTGAGAGATATCGTGCCGATATCGATCTTGGCAACTTCGGCTCCATCCACAATGCCGTAAACCGCGATGCGGGCTGGGCGGATCTCTCGTTCAAAGAGTTTCAGGAACTCACAGGGCGCTGGCTCGAGGCCGCGCGGCTCGATCACCCCGCCTCGTACCTTGGCGACTGGCGGTCTTTCTTCGATGAGATCCGCGTGACCGACTGGGACGAGGTCGATGGGCGCAAGGTGATCGTGCTGGAGCTTCGAGCCGGCGACCTTCCCGCCAGGACGACTTCGATCGATGCCCAGACGGGCGACATCCTGAAGATCAACACCTCCGTGGAGACGCCTGAACTGCCCGGGGTGAAAATTCCCGCGGTCACCTACCTTCGTGACTGGCGCGAGGCGGGCGGCGTGCGCCTGCCGCACACAATCGTGGTGGAGACCGAGCAGAACGGCCGATTCATCACAACGGTCACGGAGGTCGAGACGGGGGTGACGCTCGACGACGAGTACTTCATCCTCTCGCGCGAGGAAAAGTGACCTCGATTTCGCGATCCGGCTTCGGCGGCCCGCAGATATAATGGCTGCGGAATCGACCATGCGTGCCATGTCGTTTTCGTTGTCGGCACCGATCTGCTGGATCGCGCACGCCAGTGCTCCCATGTGACGAGGCCGTACGTTATTCGCATTGCAATTGATCCGTGGGCGGGTGCCATGCTTTGACCCGATAGGGCAAAGCATGCTTCATCCCGACGCGTCGGGAATGAAGCATGGCACCCGCGAAACGCACGAGAATCATTTGCGATTCGTATTACACCACTCCGCCTCGGGGAATCCCGGCTGAAGCAAGACGGCCCGGCGATGGAGCTGGGCGAAGGTCGAATGGGAAATGTCGGATTGCAATCGGTGCACGGGCACGCACCTGCCGTCGGCCCCTACCCCGATCCGTTTGGATAAGCTGGATACTGCAACGTATATTACGGTGCAACCACAAAAGCCCGCGGCCTTATGACCGCGGGCTTGTGTTGGAGTTTCTCACTGCGATTTAGGTCAGATGAGGGCCGGTGGGAGCCCGACGCTTTGGCCGGCGCGCGGGGCGTGGTAGGCTGGATCGGCCCGAGGTCGCCGCGGCGCGCCGGCGTTACCGGCCTTGGTGGACAGCGACGCGGCGTTGGGATCAGCAAAGCGTGGCGAAGGTCAGCAGTGTGAGAATCGCCATTCGTTTGCGGTGGTCTGTCATGAGCATCATGGTTTGTAGCAACATGGGTGTTGACTCCAGGTCTTGGGTTGTATGCCAAAACCTGTTTCAACGAGCGTACCGGAAGGGGGCGCGGGCCTGTGATCGCACTGCAGGTGCGGTGAGCCGGGTTCTTACCGGACGCAGCCGAGTTGGGTCCCTCACGATGTTGTTGCAGCACAACACGCGACGTCGCCTGACCACGACGTGTCGACGCCCCACCCCAGGGGCGATAACCGCCGTTGCCCTCGGATTGGCCCTGGTCGCACCGGTGTGGGGCCAGCCAGCACCCACCCCGACCAGCGCTGACTACCCCGCCGCCGCCGACGTGGTCGAGGCGTTCGCATCCCTTCGCCGCTGGACGGATGCGTTCGCGGTACCGGGGATGAGCGAGCCGGCCGCCCATGTGCCGCTGGCTGGGGCTCACGGCGTCTGCGTCATTGTGCGGAGGTCCGGCCGGGTGCTGGGGACGGGTACGGATGCCGCGGGGGACGACCTGATGCTCCGCCGGGCCGCAGGTCGGGCCTTTGGTGAGGTGCTCGGCGATCCCGTGGTGGCCAATCTCCCGGCGGCAATTCGCGCCGCGATCGGTCCGAAACTGACGCTCGAGCTAGAAGTGGCCGGCCGACCCGTACCCTTGCTCGGCCGATCCTTCCCCGAGTTCGCCCGTCAGCTCGAGCCGGGCCTGGATGGCCTGGCAATTCGCCGGGCCGACGACTGGGCGCTGATGTTTCCGGCTCAAATGCGCGCGGCGAATACGGCGGGCGACGTGCCGCGACAAGTCCTGCCGTTGGCCGTACAGCTCGGTCTGCCCGCCGCCGCGCCGGGAGATCTTCTGACCAGACAGGACGTCTCACTGTACCGGTTTCGCACCACGCATCTCGTGCAGGCCGCCCCCGACAAATATCCCTTCAGCACGGTTCGAGGCGACGTAGTCGTGGCCGCAAGCACGGTAACGCCACGCCGAATTGCCGCTCTGGCCGATTCGATCGCTCAACACCTATTGCGATCGTTTTCACCGCTGCTGGATGTAGCGCCCGGCCTCATGGGTACGTACCGACCGCGCATCGATCAATACGAGCCACTGATCGCGCCGCCGCGGGAACAGGCGCTGGCCGCCTTCGCCCTGGCCCGATATGCCCAAGCGCCGCGGGTCGATCCCAGGATCGCTCGTCGGGCGGCGGGGGCCGGCCATCAGATTCTCCTACACCTACAGGCCCAAGCTGGGGGTCAGGACAATCCGCTTGCGGACGTCGAAGCCTGCGCCGCCATTGTCTACGCCGGCTTGGAGCACCCACGGAGCATGCAAGACCCCGCCATCCGTCCTCTGTTGGTCGCTGCGGCTGAGCGGACCATCGATACGTTCGCTGCCGACGAGGGTTTTGCACCGCGCGATCCAGCCGGCGGCCCCCGCCGACCACGCTCGCCCAACGCCCAGGCGCTGGTCGCCGCCGCCCTGAGCCGGCTCATCCAGCGCGGCTACGGCCACGACCGGCTCACACCCCAGCTCGTCCGAAGCGCTATCGACGCCGCTTGGCAGGCTGTGCCCGAACACCAACAGGTGATGTTGTTGCCCTGGCTGGGTTGGGCTGAGCTCGATTACAGCGAAATGACCGGCGAGCCGCCCGCCAACGGCGCGAGGCTGGGCGAAATCCGCCGGATGCTCGACGCCAGCCGGGTTGGCTCACCTTCCCTGCCCGGGGCCCCGGATATGTCTGGCGGCTTCGTTCTGAGCCGCACCCAGGGGACAAGCCCGACCGCCCAGACCCTCCGCCCCGCAGCCTTCCTGGCCACCATGGTGCGGGTCTCGCACTTTACCCCCGCTGACGAGGCTCAGCCCGCCATGGATCGGCATCTGGGCACGATCCGCTTCCTCATGCAATTGACCGTCCGTGAGACGTCCGCGTGGTCGCTTCAGAACCCGGCCCGAGCCATGGGCGGGGTGCGGGCAGCCGTCTGGGACGCCGATCAGCCCGTCGCCGCCCAGGCCCTGGGCCTTCTGACGGCCGTAGAGACCCTTTGGAGCCTGGAGGCCCTGGCCCAACCCAATGGGAACCAATGAGCCCCCCGCCCGAAAACAATCTTGAATTATGGGATTTCCCGACACCGCGATATACTCATTTGCGTCTACACTTAGAGGAACGCCTTGGTGGTTTTTCTCTGCGCCTGCATGAGCCAATTTGGAGGTACTTACATGAATCGCGTCACCCTCGCACTCGCCGGCTTCAGTCTGCTGATCTGCACACCGGCCTTCGGCCAGAACCTTTCTGAGCGGATCGACTACGTCATGCAGCAACGGGCTCGGGCCGAGTCACGCAACACCTCCAAGGCCCACATGCTCAGTGTGCTCCTGTACACCGACGTAACGGTCCAATTCCCCGAGACGCCTGCCCGCGATGCCATCAACTATCTCCAGACGATCCTCGGGATCAATATCATCGGTCGTTACAGCGACGACCGCACCGGCGAGGGAATCGATCCGGAAACGCCGATCACGCTCAATGTCGTGGATCAACCCGCCCTCAGTGTCCTGGAGATGATCCTCGATCAATGCCAGGTGCTGGACGAGGCGATGACCTGGCAACTGCGCAACGGGTTTGTGGAGGTCGGGACGAAGTCGCGACTCAGCGCTGCCGGGGCCCGCGAGATCCGGTATTACCCGATTCGCGATCTGCTCTTCGAACCGCCGCGGTTCGACAACGCTCCTGATCTCAACCTGAGTGCCGCCTTGAACCAGGGGCGCTCCGGCGGCGGTGGCGGTGGCGGCGGTGGCGGCGGATTCGGTGGTGGCGGCGGTGGTGGCTTCGGCGGCGGCGGCGGCGGCGGTAGCGGTGGCGGTAGCGGTGGTGGTGGTGGTGGGTCCATCTTCGGCGACCCCGAAGATGAGACTGACCGGCGAACCGAACTCGAAAAAGCCCAGGAAGTCATCGACCTCATCATCGATATCGTCGAGCCCGACGCTTGGGTGGACAACGGCGGCGACTGGGCCTCCATCCGCTACTACCAGGGCACACTCATTGTCCGAGCGCCGGACTACATCCAACGACAGATCGGCGGCTATCCGTTCGCCACACGGCCTGTGCGCCAGTCAGTGCAATCCGTCGGTCGTCGGTATCTGACGTTCACCGGCGCCGTCTCCAACGTCCAGCTCACCGAGTTCCGTGAAAGTAGATCACGAGAGTTCAGCGGCGCCGCCGGCGGCAACCCCTGACCACCCTTCCCTCTACTACCCTTCCGAATAGAATAATCCCCCACGGAGCGGCCAAACCCGGCCGCTCCGTTGTCGTTCGGACCCGCATCGCTCTTGGCAGCAATCAACCGCCGACGCATCACCCGCGTGCCGCCGCCGCAAACCGACTTTTTGGAAAACCGGAAGTATGTACTTGACGCACGGGCCATGAACGCACGAATTGCCCCTATCGGGACTCGAACCCGAACGACGATATAATCGTCACCGCAGTCCAAATGCAGCGTGTCTACCGATTTCACCATAGGAGCGACGAGATCTACATCCCGTCGCCCGTCAATTCTTCATGCTTGGCGATCACGTTCTGCATCGCTTCGGTAAGCCTTTTGGCGTGTGCTATTGACATCATGATTCGGGACACTTCGAATCGTT
>JADFNO010000177.1 GCA_022563315.1 Planctomycetota bacterium
CGCTGCGATGAACAAGGCGGATGAACACGATCTGGTCCGCAAGGCCAAAGCGGGCGACGCGAAGGCGATGGAGGGGCTGATCCGCGCCCATCAGCAGGGGTTGTACGCGTTCATCCTGCGCATGTGTGGCCGCCCCGAGGTGGCCGAGGACATTGTCCAGGAGGCGTTTGTTCGCGTGCTGTCCAACCTCAACCGTTTTGATACGCGCTTCCGGTTCAGCACCTGGCTGTTCACGATCGCCAAGCGTCTGTTTGTGAACTCGGTGCAGAAGCACCAGCCCAGTTATGACACGGATGCGATGGGCCTGGTCCAGGGGCCGGACACCAACCCCGCGGGGCTGGTGGCGCGGACCGAGGTCGCCGGCAACGCCCGCCAAGCGTTGGAGGTCGCTCTGGTCGGCTTGGGGCCGCAGCAGCGCGAGATCATCCTTCTGTACCATCAGTTCAACTGGGCGATCGCCCGGATCGCGGATCACCTCGACATGCCCGAAGGCACGGTCAAGAGCCACCTTCACCGGGCCCGCAAGCGCATGAGGCGGCGGCTCGAGGCCGATCGTCGCTTGCTCGAACATGTTCAGGAGATCTGGGCGTGAGTTGGCCGATCGATGGTCCCGACCTGACCGAGCCCATCATGCGGCGGTTGGGGTTTCGTCGCGTCTCGTCACAGCGGGCCAGATCACACCGCCGTCGGCGCTGGTCCGCTCGCGGCGCGACGATCGTCCTGTTACTCGCGGTCGTCGGCATCGGACTGCAGTTGCACCGCCACAGCCCGGCCGCACGCACGCCGACTGGGCCGACGCTTCCCAGCGCGGTACGGCACGACTTGTTGCGTCACCGAACCACGATCAATCGAGCGATCAAGTCGATCCGTGACTTGTCGCCTTACGGGGGCCTTCAATTACCGGCCAATCATCTCCAGGCGCCACAGGGCAACGAACCGCTGAACAACGCAGTTGGCCAATCGACGCCGGGCCCGTTTCGTTGGGTATAAGGGGTGACAGGTAGATGAGCATGATTACGCTGGCAGGGTTCCTGGCGCTGCTCGCTCCCGTCCTCGGCCCGGACGGCGTCGAGAGCGTTCGCCCTGGTGATCCCTTCCGAGCGGCGGCCCTGACTCCGCCCGATGTGCGGCTGTACATACACGTCAACCGCGCGGCTGCGATCCGAGCCGAGGTTGCCGATCGGCCGCTCGCCGAATGGGCGACGAACCTGTTCGGTGATGGGCAGGCGCCGCAGGCATGGGCGCGATTGGCGGAAGCGGTGGAACTCGGCGGTCCGCAGTTGTTCGATACCTTCCTCGGAACCGCGTTCACCCTTGTCGTTCGGGGGAGGGAGGAAGCGGCCGAATGGGCGGTGCTGACCGAGGTTGATCCGAGCGACACCCGGCTGCTGCTGAGTCGGCTCGATCCGCGGGTGCTCGGGCCGAGGCACCGGCTTCCCATTCTGCACCTACCTGAGCATGAGCTGCAACTGGCGTTCAGCGGGCGGCTGCTGCTGATCGGCCCCGTGCCACAGTCCGGCCTGTTCGATGAGATGGTTCCCAATCTCGTCATGCCGCCACAGGAGTGTCTGGCCAACGATCCGGCCATCGCCCAAGCCCGCGAACTCGGGGGCGGCGGGGCCGGTCTGTTCATGCGGCATGAACCGCCGATGGGGGGGTGGTCCGTGGCCGTAGCCGACCTGCACGGTCCGAGCATCCGCCTCCGGTACGCAGCGAGGTTCGACCACGCGCCGTTCACCACAACCCCCACCAAGTTGCAATGGGATCTCACGCCGATCCACAATCTGCGGGGGAAGACGGCGCTGGCGTTCATGGAGCCGACCGACGCGTCAGGCGGGCCGTTGGATGCCTTCCTTCAAGTCGCACTGGGCAAGGCCCTGATGACGCCGGACATGCGCCGCAATCTCGGACCCCGCCGGCTCACCGTGTTCGGCGAGCTCGATGGCCGGCTGGAGAATCCGCCGTTCGACCTGCTGCTGCCGACGGTTGCCCGTGTGTATGAGGTGATGGACAACGAGCAGGCGTGGGCGCAGTTGGATGAACAAATGATCGGGCTCGTCGCCACGTTCAATACGCTGGGGGAGGACGCGTTTGAGCTTGACGTGCCCGATCCGGCTATGTTCGAGGCGGGAGAACCGCGACGGGTAGAAGTTGGACCGGCGGCGCGGTGGTTGCTCGGCGACATCCCAGGCGTGGACCGTGTCTCGTTGAACTGGACTGTCATAAAGGGCCAACTCGGATCGTGGAGCGTGATCGCCAGCGACCCCGGTCATCTGGCGACCATCGCGGAAGCGCTGTCCGTTGCGCCGGCCGGTGAGCCCATCGTTGGCCCGTGGGAGAGCAGCGGCACGGCGGACGGCCCGCGCCTCGCCTCGATCGTGCGATCGTGGGGTGATCGAGCGGATGTACTCGCCGAGCCCGGACGCGTTGACGACCTGCGTAGCGCGCTGCTGTTGTTTTCAAGATTCGGCCAGGGAATCCAGCGATGCGATTGGCAGATGACTCGCCCATCCGCCAATCAGGTGCTGCTCGAAGCGGAACTGACCTTGACCGCGCCGGATTCGTCGCGATAAACGATCCCGATCGGCCCAGCCCCGAGCTATGATCACCCGGCTGACACGGCATAAGGCGTTGCGATGCGAAAGTACGAACTGCCGAGCGAAATCCAAAGGCGCGACGTTACCGATCCGGCGGTGTTCCTTGACCGTCGACACTTCTTGAAGCAAGCGGCGGCAACGGTTGGACTGCTGGCGGGGCCCGTCGCCTGTGCACAGGAACCTTCAGCAGCGCCGCCGAGCACCGGGACGCCCGCCAAGTTGACGCCGCCGATCGACCGGCCGGACGTATTCCCTCCCGAGCGCGCACTCGAGCCGGGCATCCCGCCGCAGCTCGATCAGACGTTGACGCCACGACTCGCCGCCGCCTCACACAACAATTTCTACGAGTTCCTTTATGGCCGGGCGGGCGACGTCTGGCCGCTGACACACGATTTCGTCGTAGAACCGTGGTCGGTCGAGGTCACCGGCGAGTGTAACAAGCCGACCACGCTTGACCTTGATGCGCTTTTCAAGTTCGCTCACGAAGAGCGTCTGTGCCACTTCCGCTGTGTCGAGCGGTGGGCGATGAATGTGCCATGGAGCGGTTTTCCACTGCGCAAGCTCTTGGAGCGCGTCGAGCCGACGAGTCATGCCAAGTTCGTCCGCTTTGTCAGCGCCAATCGGCCCGAGCAGATGCCGGGCATGCGAGGCCGCCCGGACGATCCCTGGCCGTATCACGAGGCCCTGCGCCTTGACGAGGCGATGAACGAACTGGCGATGGTAGTCACAGGCGTGTACGGCGAACCGTTGCTCAAGCAGCACGGAGCGCCGATTCGGATCATCGTGCCGTGGAAGTATGGCTACAAGAACCCCAAGTCGATCGTGAAGATCGAGCTGCTTCGCGATCAGCCGCCGACGTTCTGGGCCACACTCAATCCGCCCGAGTATGGATTCCTGTCGAATGTCAACCCGTTCATTCCACATCCACGATGGAGTCAGGCGCGGTCCTACTGGCTGGACAAGCAGGACAAGTCGTTCCCCACGCCGATCTTCAACGGTTATGGCAAGTACGTCGCCGATCTGTATCCCGACGAACCGCGCGAGCTGATACCGGCGCTGAGGCGCGGGCAGATCGCTAGGTAAGCCAATCCATCAGGCGCAAGGATCGAGCGCGGCTCAAACGGCTACAATCCGCCCGACATGGCGATCATCGTCCAGAAATTCGGCGGCTCCTCTTTGGCGGACGCGCCATGTATTGGGCGCTGCGCGCAGCGGGCGGTGCGAGCGTTCCAGGAGGGCCGACAGGTCATCGTCGTCGTCTCGGCTATGGGCGACACCACTGATCGGCTTAGTGATTTGGCGGTGCAAGTCACTGACCGGCCTTCGCAGCGCGAGATGGACATGCTGCTGGCAACCGGCGAGCAGGTGAGCATCGCGCTGATGACCATGGCCCTGCACCGGTTGGGGGCTGACGCCGTCAGCATGACCGGCCGGCAGATCGGACTGCTCACCGATCAGGTCCACACCAAGGCAAGGATTCGATCGATCGACACCTCACGATTGCGGCGAGAGCTGGACGCAGGCCGGATCGTCGTCGTCGCCGGTTTCCAAGGCATCTCGGACGAAGGGCAGATCACCACGCTCGGTCGAGGCGGATCGGACACCACCGCGGTCGCAATCGCCGCCGCCCTGGGAATCGCCGAAAACAACGGCGCGTGCGAGATTTACACAGACGTGGACGGCGTGTACACCGCCGATCCGCGCCGCGTCGCCAATGCCCGCAAACTGGACCGCATCACGTACGAAGAGATGCTCGAGCTCGCGTCACTCGGCGCGAGCGTCATGCACAGCCGCGCCGTCGTGTTCGGCCAGAAATACGGCGTGCCGATTCACGTGCGACACAGCGCTAAGCCCGATCCCGGGACGATGATCGTCAAGGAGACTCCGGATATGGAAGATATCGCCGTCGTTGGTTGCGCATTGACGCCCGACCTGGGCCGCATCAGTGTGCGCGGCATCCCCAACAAGCCCGGCATCCAGGCGCTGATCTTCGGCAACCTTTCCGATGCCGCGATCCTGGTCGATGACATCATGCAGACCGAAGCGGGTGATACCGCCAGCATTTCATTTACAGTCGAGCATCAAGACCTGGCCGAGGTCAAGCCCGCCGTGCAGAAGTCATTGGATGAAATCGGTTGCGGCGAGATGTCAATCGAAGTCGGCTTGGCCAAAGTCTCGGCGGTGGGGGTGGGCATGCGCACCCACACCGGCGTCGCCGCCGCCATGTTCAGCGCGCTCGGACAGGCTGGCATTCACATCAACAACATCACGACCTCGGAGATCAAGATCTCCTGCATCGTGCCCAAGGAGCACGGCGACCGCGCGCTGCAAGTCGTTCACGATGCGTTTGACCTCGATCAAGCGGACCGCACGACTGATACAAGCAAGTCATCGCAGCCGGTGCGCAAACCCATTTAGCTATTTAGCCCCCGGGCTTGCCCGGCGCTCTTTTAAGCGCTTCCCGACACCGCTGAACAACCTGGTCGAGCTTCACCAACTCCGCCTTCGCCTTGCCATCCGCCCGCCGCTTGAACTCCACGCTGTCTTGGGCGAGCCCCTTCTCGCCAATGGTCAAACGAATCGGGCAGCCGATGAGATCGGCGTCGTTGAATTTCACGCCGGGTCGCTCCGGCCGATCGTCGATCAGCACGTCCATCCCCGCCGCCTCCAGTTGCTCAGCCAGCGCCAGGCAAGTTTTACATAACTCGCCTTCGTACTTGATCGGCACCATGTGAACCTGGTAGGGGGCGATCGACGCCGGCCAGATGATCCCGTCCGCGTCGTGGCCGATCTCGATCGCGGCGGCGACGATCCGTCCCAGCCCGATCCCGTAACACCCCATGATTACCGACCGCCGTTTCTGGTCTTCATCGAGCACGGTAAAGCCCATCGCGTCGGAGTACTTCGTGCCGAGCTTGAAGACGTGGCCGACTTCGATCCCGCGGTGCTCGCGCAACACCCCGCCGTCACCGATGGGGGAGGGGTCGCCAGCCACGGCGTTACGAATGTCGGCGACTTTGGTGCGCGATGAATCGATGTGATCCAGAACGTCGCGCTTCCAATTGAAATGTTTGACGTGATGATCGATTTCGTTCGCGCCGCTGGCCCAGAACTGATCCTGGGCCGCGTCACAGTCAACCACTACGTTCAATTCATCATGCGCTGCGGCGAGGTGGGGGCCGACGAACCCGATGGGGTAGCGCCTAGCGCACGCTTCATCGTCAAGCGTTACCGCGAAGCCGCAAGCGGCCTTGAGCTTGCCTTCGTTGACATCGTGATCGCCGCGCACCACGGCGATGACGGGACCGTTGTCTGTCGAATAGATAAGGGTCTTCAGCAGATGCTTTGGCTTGACCTTCATGAACTTGCCGACGGTTTCGATCGATGCGCAGTCCGGCGTATGGACTTTTTCGAGATCGCCGGTGGGGGGGCCGTCGAACGTCCATTTCCGGGGGCCGATGGCGCATTTGTCCACGTTCGCAGCGTAGTTGCCCTTGTCTGACTTGAGGATCGTGTCCTCGCCGGTGTTGCACAGGACCATGAACTCGTGCGACGCCGAGCCGCCGATTGGGCCCGACTCGGCTTCGACGATTTCGTACGTCAATCCGCAACGATCGAAGATGCGGCAATAGGCGTCGTACATCGCCCGGTAACTTGTGTCGAGCCCTTCGACGGTGAGGTCGAACGAGTAGGCGTCCTTCATTATGAACTCACGGCTGCGCAGCACGCCGAAGCGCGGCCGAAACTCATCGCGATACTTCGTCTGGATTTGATACAGATTCAGTGGCAGTTGGCGGTAACTCTCGACATACGCCGCCATCAGCTCGGTGATGATTTCTTCGTGAGTGGGGGCGAGCGCGGCGTGTCGGCCGTGGCGATCTGTGAGTCGAAACAGGTTCTCGCCGTACTCGACGTCGCGCTTGGTGTCGGCGAACAGCTCGATCGGCTCCAAGGCGGGCATGAGGACCTCGGCCGCCCCGGCTGCGTTCATCTCCTCCCGGACGATCTCGATCGTCTTGTGCAGCGCCCGCCAACCCAGCGGCAGATACGTATACAGCCCGCTCCCAAGCTGGCGAATCAGCCCCGCCCGCAGCATCAGTCGATGCGATGGAACCTCAGCGTCCGCCGGGTCCTGGCGCAGTGTCGGAATCAGTGTTTGTGACCAAAGTGTGGGCAATGCGAGTCTCCACCCGTACCGAAAAGACCGGCATGATAGCCGTCAAAACGGCACTCGCTGAGGGTGGTTGAACGCCCACTGTGGCAGCTCGTAGCTCATGCCCTGGCGCATCCAATTTAACATAACATGTATTATCGGCTCAGGTGGGGGGCCAGCGGAACGTGCGGACGACAGCCGCCGCCGTATTGACCTCGCAATCTGTACGGTATATGTTTGGTACATGGCCATCGAGGCTGAATATGCGGATGCGTTGCCGGATGGGACCGTGCGTGGCCGTGGCGCGGGGTTGAATCCGGGCAATCGATTCGACGGGCTGCGGCTACACGTACTGGGGCAACACTTGGACGAGGCTCAGGAGGCCCATCCAGAGGGGAGGCAG
>JADFNO010000178.1 GCA_022563315.1 Planctomycetota bacterium
TCCTCTGTGCCTCTGTGTTGCGTCCTCCCCTGCGCGCGCAAATGTCCGGCGCGCGCCACAATGGTCGTAAATAAGCAAAGTTAAGCCTCCAACTCGCGCCGGTAAGCAAAGTTAAGCCCCGGAAGGGCTCCGGTAAGGGTCGGTAGCGCGCAGCGCGGCGTCCCTGGCGCGCGCCACGTTGACCGCGCGACCAGAACGGCGCGCGCCAGGACGGCCGACCCTCATTTGCGTGCGCCAATCAACGATCGGCCGGATTGGAAATTTTGTGTTTTCGGGAACTGTGCGCGCGCAAGCGTGACCGCGCTTCAGCCGACTTGTGCGCGCTCCGCCGGCGCATCAATCCCGATGGAATCAGGACACCCTGGCCACGGCGAGTCGCTTGCAGAGACCCGGCTCGCTCACGCCTTGGCGCCGCTAGCGACTCAGCCGAGATTTGACGTAGACTTACCGGCGCTGATGTCGCGGCGACGCCCAAGACGACGCAGAACGATCATGTCGCTGGCCGTCCTTGTGCTCGTGACGGCGGCGGCGGTCGTGTGGCGAATGTCGTGGCTGGCCCCGACATGGTGGGCGCCGCCGGATGCTTCCGATCCGCGGGTGGCCGACGCAGCCCAGCAAATCGAATACAGCCTCGTCGAACAGGCGCACATGATCCGAACCGATGACGAGACATGGTCCATCCGAATTCACGATCGTCATGTGAACGCCTGGCTGGCGTCGCGACTGGGGGCCTGGCTGGCGCACGACCAGGCGCTCGATTGGCCGGGTGGGTTCGGCCGACCACAGATACGGTCTGAGCCCGGGTGGGTGACGCTGGCGATCGAGCTAGCCGACGACGAACGACGGCGTTTTGTCGCGGTGCGACTGATCCCCACCATTGCAGCGGGCGAACTGCGGGTGACGGTCGATCGCGTCTCGCTGGGGCGGTTGACGATCCCCGGCAAGCCGGTGGGAGACGTAGCGGGTTGGTTGAACGAAGCGGCGCCGGGCGGGTTCCTCGATAATCCCGAGGTGCAAGCGGCAACGGGCTGGCTGTTGCACGGACAAGCGATCGACCCGACGATGCCGCTGGCCGACGGTCGTGCGGTGCGGCTGGTGGGGATTCGCTTTGAGGAGGGAGCGGTGGTGCTGCGGTGCCGAACGATCAGCGGATCAGAGGCCGCCGACGAGTCCGCGTCACAAACAAAAAGGCAGGACTAGGCCTGCCCCCACAGGCGGCCCAGTCCTGTCATTTGCCAAAGGCGCGTGGTCGTTCCCACGCTCGTTGGCCAGCATCACCATACCACAGGCAGCGGCGATGGCCAAGCAAAAACCGGCAAATCGTGCCGGAATGCTGACACTGGGGTATCACCGGCCGGGCAGTGCGGTCAGCGGCCTCACCCTCGGGCTGGGGAGGGTTCGGGCCGCTACAGTGCTGGGAATCCGGGCGGTAATGGCGGGCGGCGGGAGGATCGGTGCAGGACCCAGTGGAGGCGATTCGTCGAGTGTGGTTGGACTGGTGCGGGCCGGCTCTGCCGCTGGCTGCGCGTTGGTTGATCGATCACGCGCCGCACGGCGAGGCGGGGCTGTGCGATCTAAGGAACATCGTATGCGTGTTGCCGGGGCAACGGGCTGGACGCCTGCTCCTGGCGGAGCTGCTGGAGCAGTGTAAAACTGAACGACTCAGGCTCGTACCACCGCAGATACACACACCGGGGCAGATGGTCGACGTACTCGCCCCGCACCGTGAAGTCCCGACCGCCACGGACTTCGAGCAGGTTCTGGCGTGGATGAACGTGCTGCGGACCGCTGGGCCGGCAACGCTTGGCCCGCTGTTGCCGCATCCGCCGGACGAGAGCGCCTTTCTCGATTGGCACCACCTGGCTCAAACGATCGCCCGCTTGCACGAAGAATTAGCCGGCGAAGAACTGTCGTTCGCTGATGTCGCCGATCAGGCCCGGACCATGAGCATGGAGGGTGAGGCTGATCGCTGGGGAGCGTTGCACGAACTCCACGGGGCGTACTGCGCCGCGCTGACCGAGGCAGGGTTAGTGGACCCGCACCAAGCGCGGGCCGATGCGATCGAACACGCCACCGGGCCAAGCGACCGGCTCATCGTCTTGATCGGCGTGCTCGATCTGAACGCTACCCAACGGACGGTGCTGAACACCGTCGCCGATCCGATCACGGCTTTGGTCCACGCCCCGCAAGAGCTCGCCGATCACTTCGACGAGTTTGGCTGCGTGCAACCCTCAGCTTGGGAACACACGACGATCGATATCGATGACGAGCAAATCGTCATGGCGGACCGTCCGGCTGATCAGGCCCAAGCGGTGCTGCGGGCGATTGCAGCCCATCACGGCCGGTACGCAGCTCAAGACATCACGATCGGTCTCGGCGATGAATCACAGGTTCCGGTGCTCGCCCAGGCGGGTCGTTGGGCGGGTGTCATACTTCATAATCCAGCGGGCGAACCACTGAGCCGCAGCGCTGCATTTGGATTATGGCAGGCCGGGGCGGACTGGCTCACTGAACGACGATTCGCGCATCTGGCCGCATTGCTGCGCCACCCCGATCTTGAAGCTTGGTTTACGGCGAGAAACGGCGCGACATCATCGAACGATGATGCGACCGCAACCGCGATCGAGTGCTGGCAGACCATCCTCGATGACTACTTTGGCGACTACCTCCAAGGGAAGTGCACCGGCACATGGCTGGGATCCCCAGCACAGCAGAAACAGCTTTCGATCGCCTATGACGCGGTGAACGAACTGTTCTCCCCGCTGAGTGATCCGATGCCGCACCCAATACGGCATTGGAGCCACGGTGCATTGGAGGTGCTGGGCACGGTGTACATTAACAACGAGAAGGATTCAAAGGACCGGACAGACTCGGCCCTCATTGAAGCCTGTTCGGTACTTCGTGATGTGTGTGCGGATCTCGCCTCAACCGCGCCGCAGTTGTGCCCGAAGATCGACGGACCGACAGCGCTGCGTCTGTTGCTGGCACAGGCGGGGGCACGACGACTCCCGCAGGATCCACGCCCCGGTCAAATCGAGATGCTCGGTTGGTTGGAGCTTCATCTGGATACAGCGCCCGCGCTCGTCGTGACAGGATTCACCGAGGGATGCGTTCCTCATTCGCTCACCGCCGATGCGTTTCTGCCCGATGCGCTGCGCCGAGCGCTGGGAATGACCGACAACACGCGCCGTTATGCGCGCGACGCCTACATTCTCAAGGCGCTCTTGAACAGTCGAGAAGATGTGACCATCATTCTCAATCGCCGCACCGATGATGATGAGCCGTTAGCGCCAAGTCGACTGCTTCTGGCCTGCCCGCGTTCACAACTGGCGGGGCGCGTTCAGGCACTGTGCGGTGCGCCAGAAATGCGGCCTTGGGTGCATCCGATCGGCGTCGATGCACCGGCTGAGGTCTCTCGTTTTGATACCCCCCATCTGCCGACGAATCTCGCGGTGCCCGACTCGATACCGGTGACGTGGTTCAAGGAATATCTGTTGTGCCCCTATCGCTTTGCGCTGAAACGGCTCATGAAACTCGCCGGGCGAACCGACGACGCAGCTGAATTGGATGCGGCGCAGTTCGGCAGCTTGGCGCATCAGGTGTTGCACATATTCGGCGAGACAAGTGAGATTGCCGATTGTGATGACGCCGACCGCATTGCCTCGTTCCTTGAGTCAACCCTTCACAAACTCGTCACGCAACGCTATGGCGACCATCCGATGCCGGCCGTGCGCGTGCAGGTGTCGCGGCTTCGCCAGCGCTTGGAGCGATTCGCTGAATATCAAGCTCAGCGTCGAGCGGACGGTTGGAAGATCGAGCGATGCGAGTATGAACTGCCATCTTCAAGCGTGCTGGAAGTTCCCGGCGAGAAACCGGTGCGAATCACCGGGCGGATCGATCGAATCGACCGACACGAAACGACAAACGCGTGGTGCATCATCGACTACAAAACGAGCGAGTCGGCGAAAACGCCCGACAAGGCTCATCGCGGAAAGAACTTCTTCGGCGGCGAATGGGTTGACGTGCAACTGCCGTTGTATCAATACCTCGTTGCGCAACATGGCATCGACGGCGCCGTCAGTCTTGCTTACTTCACCATGCCGAAGGATCCGGCCGGGGTTGAGGTGCGACCGGCCCTGTGGAACGAAGATCAACTCAAAGAGGCCATTGAGACGGCCCGGATGGTTCTGACGAAGATCCGTCAAGGCGCCTTTGAGATGAACCACGATCTGGGCAAATCATACGATGACTTTGCGCGGATTTGCCAAACCACCGCGTTCGTCACTGATGCGCAAGGCGGTGAGAACACATGACCACCGCAACGACGGAACAGCTCGATCATGTGCGCATCCTCGCCTCAGCCGGTTCAGGCAAGACGTATCAGATCATAACGCGCTACTTGCGATTACTTCGGGAGGATTGCCCGGTCAGTTCGATCCTTGCGACAACCTTCACGCGCGCCGCCGCTGGTGATATACGAAGGAAACTGCTGCACACCCTTGCGGAAGCGGCGGCGAATGAACAGGCGCGTGAGGAGCTCGCCGAGCGACTCAAGGCGTCAACGCTCACCAGTGACGAATCGCTCGACTTGCTTTTTCAACTCACCAACAACCTGCACCGATTGCAAGTTCGTACGCTCGACAGTTTCAACGGCTCCATCGTGCGATCGTTCGCGTTGGAGTTGGGTATTCCTCCAGGCAGCGACATCGTCGATGAAGATCAGATCGCGCACCTTCGAGCCGAGGCGATTCGCCTGATGCTCGACGAGCGTGATCCGCAGACCCTCGTCGACCTCCTGCGGTTGTTGACACAGGGCGCTTCGGATCGTTCCGTCATGGCCGCGATCGATCGGACGCTTCGCCCGCTGTACGACCTCTTTCGTGAAGCGGATTATGCAGCCTGGGAATGTGTGGGGACACTTCCGGGCAAGTTGGCGTTGCCTAAACTTGTCGAGGCGATTGAAGCGCTTGAATGCTATGAGATTCCGGAAACGGATAAACGGCTCCACAAGGCCCGGCAAAGCGACTTGGTGCAAGCGCGCGCTCACGATTGGCCCAGCTTCATCAAAGGTGGACTTGCAGCAAAGGTCGCCAACGACGAACTAACTTTCTACAAGAAGGAACTCGATCCGCAACTCGTCAGTGTCTATCGGCCGCTCACGGATCACGCCAAGGCGGTCCTCGTCGGCCGGCTTCATGATGAAACCGTGGCGTCACGTGAACTGCTGAGTGTGTTCCATACCTACTACGAGCAGGTCAAACATCGGGCCGGGGCGATGACCTTCGACGACGTGACAACCGCGATGCGCCGTGCGGATGACATCGGCGAGATGGACGCGATTTGTTTTCGCCTCGACGCCACGCTGCATCACCTGCTGCTCGATGAGTTTCAGGATACGAGCATTTCGCAGTGGCGCGGCCTTGAGCCGATCGTACGGGAAATGGTGAGTTGGGAGCCGCCGGAGCGCACGTTCCTTTGTGTGGGCGACGTCAAGCAATCGATCTATGGTTGGCGTGATGCAGCGCCGGAAGTTTTGGAGGAGTTGCACACGCTGCTGATGGGACCCGACGGCCGCAGCGCGATACGCGACAAAACGCTCAAGAAGAGCTATCGATCCGCCCCGGTCATTATCAATGTGGTGAATACTGTCTTCGGCTCACTGGATACGAACGAGGCGCTCAGTGACCATCCGGGGGTCGTCGAAAAGTGGTCCGCTGGTTTTGAGATACACACGACTGATAAGACCGATTTGTCGGGGTACGCTGAGCTGCTCGTGGCGCCGCGGGCCGAGACGGATGCCAGCCAACAAACCGTTCGTTTGAGATATGCTGCGGGTCTCGTCGCGAAGCTGCACAAGCGCAATCCCCAGCTCAATATCGCAGTGTTGACGCGCAAGAATGAAGCGGTTGCGAGACTGCGTTTTGAGCTTGGACCGAGCGGTCACAACATCGCGGTGGGTGGGCGAGGACGTGGAACGCTAACCGATGCACCCGCTGTCAATACATTGCTTGATCTATTGCAACTGGCCGATCATCCGGACGATACGACCGCGGCGTTCAACGTCGCCGCATCACCGCTTGGATCGCTCGTGCAGTTGCACCGATATGACAGCGCGAAACAGCGCCGCGATGTCGCCGCAACCGTGCGCAGACAGTTGCTCGATGATGGGTATACCGCCACGCTTGGATCATGGGTTGGCGCGTTGGCGGCTTCATGTGATCGACGCGATCTCATGCGACTCCATCAACTTGTCGATCTGTCCCGGCAATTCGAGGATCGCAGCACGCTTCGGCCGGCGGATTTTGTGCGATTCGTGCAGCGCGTGACCGTCGAAGAGACTCGCCCCGCGCCGGTGCAAGTAATGACCATCCACCAATCAAAGGGGCTCGAGTTCGATATCGTCGTGCTGGCGGATCTGGAAGCGTCCGTGACCGGTCCGACGACTCCGGCGGTGGTGTACGAGCGCGACGGCGAGACGGGCCCCATTACGCGCATTTGTCGTTATGTCAAGAAGGAGACTCGCGCCTTCGCGCCGCACTTGGAATCGATGTTCGATCGACATCGTCAGCGTACGGTCCGCGAGACTTTGTCGCTGCTGTATGTTGCGATCACGCGTGCGAAACGAGGACTGCACATCATCATCGACCCGCCCAGCGAGAACTCCAAGACGATCCCCAAGAGCTTGGCCAGCGTGTTGCGCTGTGCGCTTGCAGAGACAGCGATCGAACCTGGGCAGTGTGCGTTTTCTGAGGGAGACTTGAATTGGCTCGACGACGCCCAACCCAAGCAGGTCGCGCCGGACGAAGACACCGAGATGCTCGTTGAATTGAAACTCGCCCCATCGAGCGGCACAGCGCCGGGAACGATCGCCAGTCCTTCGGCACTGGCGGAGACGGATGTGGCGTCGGCGCTGCGGCTGCCGAATGAAGAAGCGCTGGACCGTGGGGCGGCGTTGCACGGCATGCTCGAACAGATCACCTGGCTCGACGATTGGCAACCAAATGAACGAATCCTGCGCGCGATCGCTAAACGCGCCGCCCCTCGTCGCGGCGACGTGTGGGTCCGGCAGATGCTCGAATCGTTTGCGCAGTTGATCAAGCGACCGGCGGTTCAG
>JADFNO010000179.1 GCA_022563315.1 Planctomycetota bacterium
CGGAACTGGAAGAGGTTCGGGGCATGGCGGACCGGATAATCGTCATGCACGAGGGCAGGATTTGCGGCGAATTTTCGCGCGACGAAGCAACGGCCGAAGCGATTGTCACTGTCGCATCTGGCGCGCAGGCGGGCCCATGAACCCGGCGGCCCTATTGGCGACCGTGACCGGGCGGCGGGAGCCGGCCCTCGCGCTCCTTATCGTCCTGCTGTTGGTATTGATTGGTTTGCGCGCGCCCTTCTTTATCACCCTTGACAGTTTCGAGGGCGTGCTCACCGATACCAGTATTCTCATGATGTTGGCGGTGGCCGAGATGCTGGTCATCCTGACCCGCGGGATCGATCTTTCCCTGGCCGCCAATGTAGCGCTCACGGGCATGGCCATGGCCCTATTGTCCCAGGCCTACCCGGACCTCCCCGTGATTGCGTATGTCGTCGGCGCCATGCTCTTTGGGGCGGGGCTTGGCGCCTTCAATGGGTTCTTCGTCGCGGTCGTGGGCCTACCGCCGATCGTCGTGACCTTGGGCACCCTGAGCATGTTCCGAGGGCTCGTCTTCGTTCTCAGTGGCGGCGCGTGGGTCAACAAGCACGAGATGTCCGTGACCTATCAGACCTTTCCAATGAACCGATTTCTGGGCCTTCCCCACCTGCTTTGGATCGCGATCATCGTCATCCCTTTGATGTGGGTGTTCATGCGGCACACCAAAGCCGGACGCTCGCTCTATGCGATCGGGGGAAATCCTCAAGCCGCGCGTTATGTCGGCGTTCCCGTCGCGGCAAGGCTTTTCATGGCTTACGCCTTGGCGGGCCTGATCGCCGGCTTGAGCGGGTATTTGTGGACGGCCCGATTCGCCATCGCCTATACCGAAATCGCCATCGGGCTCGAACTTGTCGTGATCGCCGCCTGTGTCATCGGGGGTGTGAGCATTGCCGGCGGCGTCGGAACGATCCCCGGCGCCGTGCTTGGCGCTCTTTTCCTCGGCATCATCGCCAATGCCCTGCCGGTCATGGGCTGGTCGCCGTTCTGGAAGCAGGCCATTTCCGGCGCGATCATCCTGGTGGCCGTGGTGGTCAACTCACGCAGCGAACGCCGAAAGGGCAAGATTATCGTGCGCCGCGCCGAGGAGCATCCGCGATGAGCACAAACGCAAGCGAGGGCCGAGCGGCCGTGCGCGATCGGGCGGCAGAGTCCCCTTGGTCCCTGCTGCGACGCTGGGAGGCGATACTTCTTGTATTTCTCGGCATCGTGTTTGTCATCAACTCCAACGCGACGCCCTATTTTCTCAACATCTACAACCTCGCCGACTCCACTTTCAATTTCTCGGAGAAGGCCATCATTGCGCTGCCCATGGCCCTGGTCATTATCGCCCGGGACATCGATATTTCGGTCGCCTCGATTATCGCGCTGAGTTCGATGTTAATGGGGCTGGCCGCGGAGGCGGGCTTGTGCGTTGTCGGCCGATCGGCGTGGTACACACGTTGCAGGTGCGAGCTGAGACCCGCCAACAGCGCGTGCGGGACGATTCCGGCGGCAGTGGCCAATGCAGGCAGATGATTCGGCGCGCCGGCATCGGCGCTGATCAACTCCACTTCGGTTCCGACGTGGACTCGCCCCGATGCACCGCGATCAGGCGGGTCGATGTCCGTCAGATCGATGGTGATCTGATCCATGTTCACCACGCCGATGACGGGCACATAGTGTCGCGCATTGGTGGAGGTCGAGCGCTCATCAACGACAACCCCCACACACGCCAGGCCGGGCTTCGTGTCTGTTGTTCCCAGCCCCGTTGGATAGCCATCGGCGTGGCCCACGGGCACCAGGCCGATCCGGCTGCGGCGCTTCGCGGTCCACGTGCAGCGATATCCCACGGGCGTACCCGGCTCGATTGTCTTGACGTGGACAATGCGGCTCGTCCACGACACGACCGGTCGCAGTTGCCGACCCAACCGCAGGAACTCGCCCTCGTCCAGTGAGTCAACCCCGTACCCCGCCCATGCCTGGCCGACGCGCACCATCGACTTGTGGAACCGCTTGGCGCGGAGCGTGGCTACGGAATTGGCGGTATGGATGAGACAATCGCGCGGCAAGACGTCCTTGACTTGATCCACCACCGCCTCGAACCGCGCCGCCTGGCGGTTCATGTACACCGGATTGGCGGCCTTGGTATCGGCAAAGTGGGTGAACAGCCCGGCCAGATGCAGCCGCCTCGCCATCAAGGGATCCGTGATTCGGTGAACAATGGCCGGGGCCTCGTCAATGGTGCAGCCGCCTCGGCTCATCCCAGTGTCCACCTCCAGATGGACGGGCAGGACGAGGCCGAGCCGGGCGGCGAGGTCGGCCAGCGACACCATTTGCTCTGGAGCATGGACCGTCAGGTGAAGCCGTCCGGCCGCGAGCAGGGCTTCCAGGGCCTCGGTCGGCTCGAAGTCGGCCACGGGCATCAGCACCATGATCGGGATGGTCAGGGACTCACGGGCCAGCTCTTCGGCCTGTTGAAGCGTGTAGACCGCCAGCAGGTCCGCCCCGGCCCGGGCCAGGGTCACCGCCAATGGTCGAGCCCCGAGGCCGTATCCGTCCGCCTTCAGAATCGCACACAACGCGCAGCCCTGACCCACCACGCGGCGGAGCACCCGCATGTTGTCGTGGACGGCGCTAAGGTCGATGTGGATCAAGCTGGTTGGGGGCACACGTCGATCCGCCAGGCGTTCCCGACTGACTCGTCGGGACTGGTTGTATCGTCAATCACGCGAACCTAACATCACCGGGTTGGTGTCCTACGATGGGGCGTTGGGCTTCGCCGTTGGGCGTAGATCGGCCGGCGCTATTATCAAAGGCGAGGATTGCCGGTGATGGCGACAGCGCCTTCGGTCCTGGGGGTTTGTAAAATCTCCCGCAGCGACTGCCGGCACATGGACGCCGCTCAGAACCGGCGTAGGGTGTGGGACTCGCCGACCGGGAGCGGCTCGGTGCTTCAGCGAATTGGTGCTCGTCGATGGAAGAATACTTCAACACACAGATGACCTTCGCCAGCATGGGGCTTTCCCCAAAGCTCTTGGAGGGCATCACCAAGCTGGGCTTTGAGCACCCCACCAAGGTCCAGGCTGAGCTGATCCCCCCTGCCCTGGCGGGCAAAGACATCATCGCGCAGTCCAAGACGGGGACGGGCAAGACGGCGGCGTTCGGACTTCCGCTGCTCCACCAGCTTAATCGCCAGAAGCCGGTGGAGGCGCTGATCCTCGTACCGACACGAGAGTTGGCGATGCAGGTGACCGAAGAGCTGCGCGAGCTCGCTCGGTTCACACCGATTCGCGTGCTCGCCGTCTACGGCGGCCAGCGCATCCACATCCAGGCGGAGCGATTGAAAAGAAACCCGAACCTGGTTGTCGGCACACCGGGTCGCGTGATGGACATGCACGGCCGCGGTCTCCTGCCGTATGACAACATTCGCTTCGCGGTCCTTGACGAAGTGGATGAGATGCTCGATATCGGGTTCCGCGACGACATCCGCCGGATTCTCGGGGCTGTCACGCACGACCGCCAGACGATATTCGTCTCGGCCACGATCTCCGCGGAGATCGAACGGCTGGCCCGGCAGTACATGCGCGACCCGATCAAACTCCTGATCACGGAGGGCAGAAGCCTCACGGTCGCCCAAGTTGATCAAAGCTATTACAACGTCGAGCCATGGGACAAGAGGCGCCTGCTCGTGCATCTGCTGCGGCACGAAGACCCCGCACTGACCCTGGTCTTTTGCCGCACCAAGCAGACCGTTGATGCGCTAAGCGACTACCTCAATCGTAAGGGCATCGAGTCGCACGCGATCCACGGCGACATGTACCAAGGCAAACGCACTCGAGTGATGAAGCAATTCAAATCGGGCCAGCTCAGCGTGCTCGTCGCTTCGGACCTAGCCGCCCGCGGGTTGGACGTCAACGGCATCAGTCACGTGATCAACTACGACGTGCCGGAAGACCCGGAGATTTACGTCCATCGCATCGGCCGAACCGCGCGAGTCGGTCGGGACGGCTGCGCGTGGTCGTTCGTGACGCCGGACCAAGGCGACCTGCTCACCGCCATCGAGCGGCTTACGAACCAGGAGATCCGGTGTCACGAGTATGGAGAGTTCACGCCCGGTCCGGTGCCGGCGGAGATCAGCGCGCAACGTGAGATGGCGCGGCAGCGGGAGCAAGACTCGCGGATCGAGCACAGCCGAACCCGTGAGACCCCCCCCACGCCGGAGGAAGCTGCGGACACCGCGAAGTTCCCCGGTGGACTTGTGCCGAGGGATCTTCCCGCCCGACGCATGGGCGGGCGCGTCCGGATTCGCCGACGGTGACGTGACCAATCTGGAAGTTCATGCGGAAGTCCAAGAAGCGCTGCAAGCGGGCACGCCGGTCGTTGCGTTGGAATCAGCCGTCATTACCACCGGCGTTGGGCGCGAACCACTGCACCACCCGCCCCCGTTTGATGCGCCGCACTGGGACGCGGATGAACCGACGAACCTTCAGCTCGCGCGCACGCTGCCTCGACTCGTTCGCGCCGCTGGAGCCATCCCCGCCACCGTCGGCATCATCGACGGCGTGCTCCGGATCGGGCTCGACGATGACCAGCTCCTGCGCCTTGCGGCCGAGCCGGAGACCGCGAAGGCCTCCGTGGGCGATGTGTCGTACATGATGTCAGCCGGCAAGACCGCGGGAACCACGGTCTCGAGCACCTTGTTCGCATGCGGCCGAACCAAACCCGCCGCCATCCGTGTCATGGCCACGGGAGGGATCGGCGGCCTTCATCGGGGTTGGCAAGCGCATCTGGATATCTCAGCCGACCTGACCCAGCTCGCCACAAGCCCGGTGTGTGTCGTTTGCTCGGGCATCAAGTCGATCCTCGATGTGCGCTCCACCCTCGAAGCGCTTGAAGCGCTGGGGGTGCCGGTGATCGCCTACGGCGCCGATCGATTCCCGTTGTTCTATGCCCGGGGGCGGCGCGACATACCATCGCCCCGGCGGCTGGATCACCTGACGGACATTGTGCAGCTTTGCCGAACACAATGGACAACCTTGGGGCTCTTGAGGGGCGTGGTGGTGGCCAACCCCGTCCCAGCCGAACTCGCCCTTGAGCCGCAAGAAGTCGAACGCATCGTCTGCGCCATCGAGGCGGAACCGGATCACCCAGCCGCCCTCGGCCGCGATCGAACACCTGATTTACTCAAGGCGGTGGCCCAGGAGACCGGCGGTCGCGCGCTCGATGCGAACCTCGGCTTGCTGGCTGAGAATGCCCGCCTCGCCGCCCGGATCGCCGTCGAGCTGGCCGCCGGTTGACCGCCCACTGCCTCGAAACGCGGCCTTACCCCCCTCGTACCAACCAGCCCACCCGGGTTCCGTCTATTGTCTGCGGCCGCATCGAGATGGGGCTGAGGTTGGCATCTAAAATGGTCGATAAGACCATGCTGGAATCGAGTGCTTGACACGGCGGCGCGCCGATGATCTACTGTGAGCAGGGCGTGCAAGCCAGCCGACTCGGCAGTACCGTCCCAGTTCAATACGTGTCCATCCTGATGGAACTGTGCAGTGTGCGTCGTCGCACACGGCGCACCGATGCACATCATCGTCGCGCTGCCATGACTACATTTGTTTGTCTATGAACACCCTCAGCGGGATCCTCGAATGGCGCAACGGCGCCGAGGGTCGAATTCGACAACTCGAAGACGGACTCATTGAACGGCAGGATGATCCGTTCGTTCCAATCGCCCTCGGCGAACAATATCCGCTGCGCCCCGGTCAGCTGGTCACCGTGAACGTGGTGCGGAAAAGGCCGCGCCGACGAAGAGGCCAGCGGGATCGCCACCCCCGCGCCGTCGTGGACCGAATATTAGAGATCGAAGGACTCTCACCGGAAAAATACGCCGAGCGCAAGCCCTTTGAAGATCTGACGCCGCTCGATCCGCAGCCGCGCATTACGCTGGAGCATCCCGGCTGCCCGGCCGCGTGCCGACTCATCGATCTCTTCTGCCCGATCGGATACGGCACCCGCGGGCTCATCGTCTCGCCTCCCAAAGCGGGCAAGACGATTCTGCTCCAGAACATCGCCTTCGGTATCAAGCACAACCATCCCGACATCGAGCTCGTCGCCCTTCTCATCGACGAGCGGCCGGAGGAAGTCACCGATTTCAAGCGCAACGTCCCCGCCCAGGTGCTCGCGTCGTCGAACGACCAAGACAACGAGCGTCACATCATGCTCGCAATCTTGGCGGTGGAGCGGGCCAAGCGAATGCTCGAGGCGGGAAAGGACGTGGTGATGCTGCTCGACTCGGTGACCCGCCTGGGCCGAGCCTTCAACAACTCCCGAAAATACGGAAGCGGTGGCCGGACGATGTCGGGCGGCTTGGATTCGCGCGCCCTGGAGATCCCCAAGCAACTCTTCGGAGCGGCCCGCAAAGCTGAAGAAGGCGGCTCGCTCACCATCATCGCCAGTTGCCTCGTGGATACCGGGTCGCGGGCCGACCAGATCATCTTCGAGGAGTTCAAAGGCACCGGCAATATGGAGCTGGTCCTCGATCGCTCCATCTCCGAGCAGCGGCTCTACCCGGCCATCAACCTCGCCGCTTCGGGCACCCGCAAGGAGCATCTTCTGCTCAGTGAGAAGGAGCTCAAGACCGTGGTCGCCCTTCGCCGCCGGCTCATGAGCATGCCACCGCCCACGCAAATCGAGCAGTTGCTCGGCGCCTTGAAGCGATATCCGACAAACGAAGCGCTCGTAAGCGGTTGAGCTCGTGTTTTGATGATGGAACAAAAAACCCCGGCCGCGGAGGGCCGGGGGGTGGTTGTGACAACTCGGCGAGGGCCGGTTAGCACGGGCCCCAGTTGCCGAGCAAGAAGAGCAGGTCCTTCACGCCAACGTCGCCGGTGTTGTCGAAGTCGGCGGGGCAATCTCCCTTCGGCGGACACGGGCCCCAACTTCCCAGCAGCGAGAGGAGATCGGGCACGCCGACGACTGCGTCGTCATCGAGGTCCCAGGGGCAGTCCGGGGGTTCACATTCGTCGGGGATGCCGTTGTTGTTCTCGTCGGGGCTGAACCCGTCGGCGATGTCGCAGATGTC
>JADFNO010000180.1 GCA_022563315.1 Planctomycetota bacterium
GTGGCGTGAGATGACGAGCGCACGCAGCCGCTATATCTTGAGTGGAACTGCTCTAAGGGGTCAAAGCATGGCACCCGCCTGCGGATCAATTGCGATTCGTATGAGTAATCGGGTCGCACAGCCCCAAGCGATGATCCACCCTATGGGCGCAGCAGCATCGCGCGGTGCAGGATGACGTGATCCTGGATCGGGCCGTAGTCGCCTTCGGTGATCTGGATCGTGAGCACGGGTCCGCGCAGCCTCACGTCGATCGAGGCCGTGGGATGGGCGTCGTTGAGGCGAGTGCGGAACACTTCGCCTTGGTCGTCGCTCAACACCAGCTCAAAATCCGACCACGCGCTGGCCGTCACCGGGCGCTTCGCCTCGGCAATGAATCGCAACTCACCGGCACGGGCGGACAGTGCGTATCGCGCGGTCAACGGGCCGCGAAGCTCGACCCGGGCCAAACCAAGCGGTGGGGCTTCGTCCAGGGCAATGGGCGGCGGCACTTCGTACCGCGTCGCCGGGCCCTCGACCCGCATCGGCGACAGGTCGGCAAACGGCGTCATCGCATCAGGATCAAACCGCACCGCTGTAATCGCCGACAGGGGAAGCCGATGTTCGCCTGGCACGACCCGCGGATCAATCAGCCGAACGATCCCATCATCGCCCAGCAGCACGTGCGTCACATCGATGACTGACCCGTCGCGCAGCCAGATGCGTTGCCCTTGCGGAGGCAGCGTCGGCGTGACCATGCTCACTAAAGTGATGCCGTCCAGCGGAAGCTCGATACTCTGCGGCTCGTCATCGCTCATCAGCTCGATAGTGACCGGGTCACCCAGGGCGGTGATCAATCCTTCGACCACGTCGCCGTTGCGCAGCATCAGCACATCGCCGTCGTGCGGCGGCGCCGGTGTGGCGTCCCTCGCCAACCGCACGGTGCGAACCCACGCCAGCGGGACTTCCATTCGGCCGAAGCGGCTGTGGTTCCAGACGAACAGGCCGTCCGTCTTGGGCGCGCCGGACAGCGCTTTGCCGGGAAACCGCTGACCGTCGGCAAGCGTGAGCAGCCCACCGCTCCCGGGCGGCTGCGGTGCGGCTTGCGGGTTCAACAGCGCCACGCAATCCTCAAGCGCGATGGCTTGCCAACCCCCGGCCGGATTGCCGTGAACCAGGGCCTGTTCGTTGATCTCCACGATGCGGATGGATTGGACCGGGTGACCTCGGCGAACAAGCAGGAACTCGTCGTCCTCGCCGAAACAAACGCCCGGCAGCAAAGCCAGCGTCAGACCCGTCAGGATGGCTGCCCGGACACCGCTCACCGTTGGAAGATCGGCAGATAGCGTTTGGGCATCTGAAGGATAATGAGGCTCATGGCCGAGGCGTAGGCGCCGCCGGCATGATGATCCAACCAGCCGCCGTTGCTGGCTTGCTTGGCAAGGAGTTCGTCGCGAATGGCCGGCCACCAGGCACTCCAATGGTCCGCCCCGGCGAGGTACATCGCTTGCACGGCGTAATAGTGCCCGTAGAAATAGTGGGCCTGACCGGCCGACCGCCCGCCGGGCATCGCCGTTCGCCTCAAGTACTGCAAGCCGCGCTCGATCGAGTCGTCTTTATAGATCCCGGCGTAGAAGAGACTGGCCACACCCGCGGCAGTTCGAGGCCAGGCCGAACCACCCGCCTGGAGCATGTACTTGAATCCGCCGTCGGGATTCTGGCAGCGGCGCACATAGTCCACGGCCTTGTCGATGGTTTTCTTGGGTACTTTGATGCCCGCGTTCCGCGCCGATCGCAGGGCCATGATCTGACAGATCGTGACGGAGATATCCGCATCGTAGGGGACGGGGTGGTAGCGCCATCCTCCTTCGTCGTTCTGCGTGCCGATGATCAGATCAACCGCCTTCACCAGGGCGTCGCGCACGCGCTTGTCGTCGGCGTTCATGCCGTAGACCTCGCCAAGGAACAAGGCCGCGAACCCGTGGCCGTACATCGGACCATGTGAGGTGTCGGCGGCGAGCAACCCGGTCTCGCCGGAATGATCGAGCACGAACTGCAAGGCTTTGGCGACTTGATCGCCGTACTCGCCGCGCCCGGGCAGGTGGCCGTCGGACATGAACGCCAGCGCGCATAACGCGGTGATACCGACATGCCGGCCATAGCGCCCGCGTCCGAACGATCCGTCGCTGTTCTGGTGCGCTTTCAAGTAGATCAGCCCACGCGCGACGCCGTCATCAAGCTGATCCGTCATCTCGTTGGCGGTGGGGCGGTTCTCCGCGCCGCGCTCCGCCGGTTCCGCGGCCTGCTGATCCACGGCCTGCTGATCCGCGGCCGGTTGATCCGCGGCCGGTTGATCCTCAGCCGGGGGCGACTGGGCCGGAGCGATCGTGGCCGTAATCAGCAGCGCTGCGAGCATGGTGCACGCGAGTCCGTTCACCGTGATGCGATCGAATCGAATCATTGATCTACGCCTCCATCGGAAATGGGCGCGAAGTTCCGTAGCGAAGCGCCTGCAAACACGAGTCGTGCGGCGCGGGGTGTTCGTACGGCTGACGATCGGCTCATTGGGAGCCTTCCTCGGCCAGCCGCTTGTAGTACTCCTCGGTGAGCCGGCGGTACATGCTGGAGAACTTGTCGTTGCGTCCTTGCAGGAGTTCTTGGCGGATGCGCTCGGGCAAGTTTCCCCACTCGACGCCCCCTTCTTGCAGGATCGTGTGTATGTCGCCCTCCTGGCGCGGAGGCGGATTACCCGCTTGGGAATCCTGGGGCGTCCCGTCCCGACGCCGGCTGTTGTTGGCCTGGTTCTTGCGCTGTCCCGGGTTTTGCGACCGACTGCGCTGGGACGAACTGGATCGGGAAGCTGAGGCCTGCCCAAGGGATTGCATCTGCCTCGCTTTGTCGATCAATTGATCGAGCTTGGCCAAAATGTCCTGCTGAATCCGCTGGGTGGCCAAGCCGGTATCGAACAGCTCGCCGAGCCGCGTGGCGCTGGTGGCCATCTTGTCCAGCGCGACCAGGAAAGCGTCGGTGATCTCCTTCTCGTCGAGCCGCCGCTGAAGCTCCCGTTCGCTTTCGGCGCGGGCGGCTTCGTCCGCCTGGACCTCGGACTTGTCCGTCTCCAGGCCCAGCAGATCATCCAGTGATGGCGGCGGGTCCTGCTTCTCGTCACGATCCTGCGTGTCCTGGAACAGCGCTGTCGCCTGGGCAGAAATCCCAAGTACGGCGACGAGAAGACACGCGACAGTTCTGTACCAGCGATTGTTCATAACAAGTCAACTCACTGGGGCTCGCCCGGCGGTGGATTCACAGGACGGCCGGGGCCTTGCAACGACTCGGCGATTTTCCGGCCAACATTAAGCAGCTCGCCCTGGTTCGAACTCAACTCGGTCAGACGTTCTCGGCGTTGAGCCGGCTCGAGATCGGAGCGGGTGTCGATATCCCGCGTCTGATTGTAGACCTGCTCCTGCATTTCCCGAAGGAGGCGCAACTCGGCCACGGGCGGAATGAGCCGCGGCTGGCCGCCGCCGCCGCCGCCGCCGCCGCCCGCTTGTTGTTGGGCGAACTCGTCCGGCGGTTGAAGAAGCTCCTCCAAAGCCCTGATCAATCGTCCAATGCTGTCGGCAACGTGCTGCTGGCGATCGGTCACCTCCACGCCCACGTCACCGTTCAGCAGGCCCTCGGACACCCTGCGCGACAGGCGATCCATGAGCCCGTGCACATGCGCGAATACCAGCGAATCACTCAGCTCACTCGTCTGCGCTTGCAGGTCGTCCAAGCCGCGGCGGATTTCGTCCTGCGCCCGACTGAGACGTCGCGCCTCGACAAGTTGGCGTCGGTCGAGCTTCTCGTGCTGGGCGAGCTCCAGCGCGTCCGATCGCACGGCGACCTCGCGCTCAGCGAACGCCCGGTACGCCGCGATCAGTTCTTCGCGCTGTCGAAGCACCTCTCGTTGTTCAGCCTCCTCCTGCAGTTCCTCGGCCAACTGCTTGGCCTCTTGCAAGAGTTCGAGAGCGCGATTCTCAGCGTCCTCGGCTGTGCCCGCATCCACGGGCCGGTTGCGCAACGCAATGACGGACGCGCCCTGTGCGTCGGCAGCGCGATCCAACAAACGGGCGATTCGGCGAGCTTCCTGACCGGCGGTTCGAGCCTCCACCGCGACGGACTGTGTGTTTTGATTCAGCCGGATCATCGCGCGGTCCCGCCCGCCAAAGTCGGACTCCGCCTTCGCTATTGCCAACGCGACAAGCTCGTTCTCCTGCACGGTGATCAACCGCTGTATGGATTCGATCAGGCTGGCCAGCCGACGGATCAGCTCCTCAGCGCGAGCGCGCTTGGTGTCCCGAATATCGTCGAGCATGCGCTGCAGCGTCTGACGCGCTGCCTGCTGAGACGCCTGCGCCATCTGCATCTGGTTCTGGTCCACGCGATCGGCAGCGTTGTCCATCTCGCGCGGAAGCTCGCGCTGTTCGCCGGTGTCGGCGGCGGTTTTCATGGCGGCGGCGGATTGCGGGTCCGCATCTTCAAGGCCATCGGCCCGACGCCGCATATCCTCGATCGCTTGCCGCGCTTGGTCCGCCAAGTCGCGCTGACGCTCTTCGATGCGGTCAAGCTCGCTGCCGTGCCGGGGCGTCAGCTCGTCCGGTGATCGACCCAGCGTTTGCCGTCCCAGGGCTGCGGTGTCTGCTTCCAATTCAGTCTGCTCTTGAAGCAGATTCTCAAGCTGGCGCGTCGCCACCCAGGTGTCCTCGTCGCGGTCCAGCAACGTGATCAGGTCCGCCAACTCTTCACGGACCTCCTGCTGGGCTTCGACGATCGGGCGATCGGCCTCGGCCGGCTCGTGAACCTCGACCGCATCGGCCCGGTCGAGTTCGTCGAACGGCGCGTCACGTTCTTCTGTGTCATCGCGTGGCTCGTCGGCGCGATCGTCGCCCCGATCCGCTTCACCAGGCTCCAGCTGATCGGCCGAGTCAGCCTCACGCGCCCCGGAATCATCGGCTCGACCCCGTTCACTTTGGCGCTGTTGAATCTCCTGGAGCGCCTGATTCGCAGCTCGACCGGCATAGTCCAACAGATCACCGACCTGCCCGAATAGCTGACCCAACTGCTCGTCGTCCAGACGATTGACGTCCATTCGCTGTTCCAGCTGATCGACGATATCGCGCTGCGATGCAACACGTTCGGCGATCTGAGCCTGGGCGCGGTCGATCCCCGGCTGGATACCGTCTTCGATCACATCATCCTGAAGCTCGGCTTGCCGCGTCTCGATCCGGATTGCGTTCTGACGAACGACGCCCAATTCCCTTCGAAGCTGCACGGCCAGGTCGAGCTCGCTGATGACCCGCAGCCGGCGCACGGGCGAGCGCGCCGCCGGATGGCGTTGATCGTCTACTTCGTAGACATCCTCACCGGCTCCTTGAACAAGGACGGTATCGCCAACGTCGACCTGGAGCGTTCCCAGGTCAAGTTCGGCCTCGAGCCTCGCCGTCGGTGTATTCGCCGACCGTTCGGTTTCCCAGACCGACTGCTTCGGCGCTTCGGTTTCCCCCGCCGGTTGGACACGCGCCTCCAGGGAGACCGATGAAACCGCCACATCGTCTCGCGCCTCGGTAACAAGCGGCACCACCGCAGTGCGCAGCACCGGCTCGTCGCTTTGGGGCTCAAGAATCGTCACGCTCGGCGGGTGGTCCTCGACGGCTTCGATTCGATAGGCGATCAACTCGACGTTGGAGAGTCCATACTCATCTATCAGATGCAGGTTGAGCGTTCGCGTTCCCGCCAGACGCCAGCGAAGCGTCCAGCGCGGCGGGGAACCCGTCTCGGCGACACAGCTGGGCAAGCGGCCGTCCTCCCATCCCAGAGTTTCCGCCAGCGCTTGATCGTCCGTCGGCATTGGAATCGGCTTGTTGAATTGCAACGTGAGGACGAGGTCCGACCCGGCCAACGACGGCGATTCGGTGACCGCGCGCTCATCAAAGCCGGGGCCAAGCTCCGCTTGGGTCGGCGCAAACCACGGCGCTGCATACGACGGCGGCGTCACGGCAAGGCTGGCGCGAACGACCGCCGGCGGCGGAACGAGCTTGATTCGCTCGGTGGGTGAACGGAAGTCTTCGGTTTCAAAGTACAGCTCGATCTCGTCGGCGCTGGAGTCAACGAGCCGTTCGTGAATCGTCCCGCCTTGATGCGTAAGCACGATGCGCTGCCAGGCGCCGAAACGCCCATCCGTGCGTAACCGGAACTGCGCCTCGACGCGCTGGTCGTCGTCGCCTTTGGTAACTTCGGCCCGCAGCGGCAACGCTCGACCTCGGGGATGAACATGCCGATCTCCGACAACTTGGGTCATCAACGACACAACCTCGGTGCGAGCCGGCCATTGGGTAGCGCCAAACGGCGCAAGCAATCGGTGAAGACCGATCGCCGCCGCGTCGCGATTCATAAGGCCAAGCGTCATGACTACCCCGAGCACGACGAGCATGATCGAGATGTCGCGCCACGTTCGTGCGCCGCGGCTGACGCCGGTCACGGATTCGCCGGCCAATCGCCTTTGTGTCTCCTGGACGCTGCGGGCCGCAAGCACGTTGGTCTCGTCCAAGCCGGCGACGGCGAACTCGACGCTCGATGCCAGCCGCCCGGCCACGGCGGGGATGGCCTGTTCGACGCGCAGGGCCAGTTGCGTCATCGACGGCCGGAAACGCAGGGCTGGGCGAAGGTATCTCCACACGGCGTACCCCAAGCCGACCGCGGCCCCGAGCAGCAACACGAAGCGGACCGCCCCCGGCAACCGCAGCAGATAGTCCAGGGCGATGAGAGCGGTCGCCAGACCGAACCCCCAGGCCACGATCTCCGATGCCCGTTGGGCGACGAGCAAGGCCCGGCTGCGACGCCTCAGTTGGCTCAGTTCAGCGATCACCTGCTTCATAGGCCGGCTCCTGCCCCCACCTACTAATGGTATCGGCGCTGCTGTGTTCCCCGGAAAAGAGATTCAATCTCGACGTCCAGACCCGTGAATCAGGCCAATCGGAGCATTTTCCGCCCGATCCACTCCCCGGCCAAGACCAGCAGAATCAACCCAAAGGCCAGCGGACTATCCCATATCCCCTCGTTCAGCGGATTGATGG
>JADFNO010000029.1 GCA_022563315.1 Planctomycetota bacterium
ATCGCCCATCATGATCACGTTGGTCTTCGAGTCGCCGCGCACGAGGTACGATCCCTGAATGGTGGCCCCAGCCGACGAGCCGCCGATTACCCCACCGCGATCCAGTACGCCACGCAACGCTTGCTCCGTTTTCGTTCCAAGGTACGCGTCCGCCAACCGCCATTGACGCCCACCTCCAAACCAGACGCCCCCGGCTTCGGTGAGCGGCTGCACGAACGCATCCGAGTTCGCCTCATCACGATCGCGCGTGTGAAGCACGGTCACGTTCTTTGCGCCGTACCCGGCCAGTCGCCTGGCGAAACTCTGTCCCGACGCGACCGCGTTGTCGCCGCCCATCGCCGTAGGAATCACGATAATGTTCGCGTCCGGTCCACCCGCAAGTTCGATAAAACGCTGGGCGATCTGAGGTGTAAGCCCCCCACCAACGATGACAAGCGAGCCGTTTGTCGGCCCGACCTCCTGCGCGGTGGTCGTGCCCGCAAAGATCGCAGCGACGAACGCGAAAAGAACGCAAACGGCCGATGTCTTGGGCATCCTCATCATGTCATCAATGGTAGCCGATGCACGGCGAGCGGAGCCACAGGAAAAGGGATGCGGGATAGGCCATGCGCCATGAGGGGGGACAGTGAACAGGAATCTGCGTGTTTAGCGGGTGACGCGCAGCGTCCCGAGAAGGGGGAAGAACCACAGATGAACACAGATAGGCGGAACGGGTCGGGAGTTCGATCCGCAATACGACCGACGGTTCCCCTTCTTGCCGCCGCGGCGTTGGGAACGAAGTCACAGCAGACATCAACCGCGAGGGCGGACGTATGTCGCACCTCGCCCGGCGATACCATCGCCGGCTTTACAGTGCCGGGAGTCTCTCGGACGCGAACGGCACGATGAAAACGTCGAACAGTTGAGCAGGTTCGGTCTTCTGGCTCAACTGTTCGCCTGTTCTCCTGCTCCACTGCTGTATTGCGGCTTCCCCGCAATCGGGGTGACAGGATTTGAACCTGCGACCTCGTCGTCCCGAACGACGCGCTCTACCAAGCTGAGCTACACCCCGCTCATAAGAAGGCATTAGGGATTAGGCATTAGGGATTAGTCATTCAGACGATTATTCCGATTCCTAGTGCCTAGTGCCAAATGCCTAGTGCCTATCTTCTAGTCCAATGGGCGGAACAGGATTCGAACCTGTGAAGGCGTAAGCCAACGGGTTTACAGCCCGTCCCGATTGACCACTCCGGCACCCGCCCCGGTTTTCGGGGGGCGTACTCTATCGCCCCAGGTGTCTGGCCTCAAGCGGCACGACTCAAACCTCACGCCTCAGGTCCGTCAAAAGCCACCGGGGGGACTCGAACCCACAACCTGCGGTTTACAAAACCGCCGCTCTGCCAATTGAGCTACGGTGGCGGCGTCAAAGAGCCTAGGTCGGCTCAGAGACCGGTGCAACTTGCGTTTGCCAAGAGCCAATTCTGCGCAAACTTAGGTGATGCCGGCCTGAGACGCGATCGGACCGCGTCGAATCGCCACGGCCAGGAGCGTCACGTCGGCCGGATTCACGCCCGCCAGACGCGCCGCCTGTCCCATTGTCCTGGGTCGAAATCTCGCGAGAACCTGAGCCGCCTCGGCCCGCAACCCCAGGATTGACTGAAAATCGATCCACGCAGGAATCGATCGACCTTCGGCTTGGACCTGTCGCTTGATCTCGGCGCGTTGCCGAACGATGTACCCGTCGTACCGCGCTTCGGTGATCACGCGCTCAATCAGTCGTGAATCAAAGGAATGATCCAACCACGCCGTGATTTGGTTTGTGGAAATCTCCGGCCGGCGGGCGATCTCTCGCAGCGTCTTGCCATCGACAAGTCTGCCTGAGGTGGAATCGAAGCGATCGCGGATCATGCCCAGCTCATGCTGACGACGTTGAAACGCGCCCCATCGGCGATCATCAACCAACCCCAGCTCGCGCCCAAGCGCGGTGAGGCGTTCATCGGCGTTGTCAGCCCGCAGTAACAGACGATGTTCGGCACGGCTGGTGAACATTCGATACGGTTCGCGCGGCGTCTTGGTGACGAGATCGTCGAGCATGACGCCGATGTAGGCCTGATCTCGTCCGAGACGGATCGGTTCCTCGTCGCAAGCAAGGCGAGCGGCGTTGAGCCCGGCGACCAGTCCCTGGCCGGCCGCCTCTTCGTACCCGGTGGTGCAGTTGATCTGCCCGGCGAAGAATAATCCCTGGATCGATTTGGTCATGCAGGTGGAATCGATCTGGTGCGGCCACACCATGTCGTATTCGACCGCATACCCCCAGCGAATGATCTCGGCCTTCTCACAACCGGGCATCATGCGCACGATGCGTTCCTGCACGTCGATGGGTAGCGACGTGCTGATGCCGTTGCAATAGATCTCGTTGGTGTGCAGCGACTCGGGTTCGAGAAACACATGATGCGAGTCGCGATCAGGGAAGCGCATGACCTTGTCTTCGATGGACGGGCAGTAGCGCGGACCGGCATCGGCCTCGATCTGACCGCTGTAGATCGGCGCTCGATGCAGATTCGCGCGGATCAGCTCGTGGGCCTGGGCGGTCGTGGCGGTGATGCGGCATTGGGTTTGCGGGAGGTGGGGGAATCGGCCCGCAGGTAACTGCTCCGGAGAGAGATCAGAAAAGGGGACCGGTTCGTCGTCGCCAATCTGTGGCGTCAATCCATCCCAGTCGATCGACCCGGCGGCAAGTCGCGGCGGCGTACCCGTCTTGAGGCGCCCAAGCTCAAAGCCAAGACGGCGCAGGGTTGCGGAGATTCCGACAGCTGACCCTTCGCCGACGCGCCCGCCTTGGGTTTGCGTATCGCCAGTATGCATCAGCCCGCGCATAAACGTGCCGGTGGTCAGGACAACATTCGCACAACGCAACATCCGCGGCTTGCCGCTTCGCGCGCTCGCAGTTGGCTGCGAGGGATAGACCGGCCGCGCTCTATCATCGTTGGTTCCATTGTGCTCGATCTGTTGGTTGTTGGACGCAACAAGTCCAGTCCCACTCGGCACAACCACACCGACCACTTGGTTACTTTCCACAACGATGTCATCAACGGTCCCCGCAATGACGTCGATGTTCGATCGAGTTGCAATCAGTCGCTGTACTTCGGCGGCGTAGGCGTATTTATCAGCCTGGGCGCGCGGGCCATGCACCGCTGCGCCTTTGGAGGTGTTGAGCATCTTGAACATGATGCCGGTGGCGTCGATGACGAGGCCCATCATCCCGCCCAGGGCGTCGATCTCGCGCACGATCTGGCCCTTCCCGAGCCCGCCGATGGCGGGATTGCAGGACATCTGGCCGATGCGGGCGGGGTCCATGGTGATGAGCGCGACACGACCCTCGCCGGAGAACCCACGGCTCCCGCCGTGGGCTAGGGCAGAGGACGCCGCCCACGCAGCTTCAACGCCCGCATGGCCGCCACCGATCACAATGATGTCGTACCTGTCGCGCATACGGGTCTAGTTTAGTCTTGTTGCGAGCGTCGGTCGCCGCTCAGTCGTCCTCGACGACCCAAGTCTCGCCTTCGTGCAGGAGCTTGTGCAGATCGCCTTTGCCGTCCATCTCGATCGCTTGGCGTATTTGCTCATGCACGACGTGGTCATAGGTTTCCTGCTCGGTCGAGGCGTAGATAATTCCCAGCGGCTCGGGAAACTCCGGAAACGACAACTGCGTGAGCATGAACGCTAATCCGCGATCGGTTTCATCGTGCAGGAGCAGATCGCTTTCGCTCACGCCGTTGCCGAGTTCGACAACCTTCAACCGTGTGCCGTCCATTTGCAGACCCTTGTCGGAATCAGCGCCGAAGATCATGGGCTTGCCGGGTTCGAGTTGGATCGTGCTGTCCGGCCGGGTCTTCTTCTGCGACGCGTAGAACCATGTCTGGTGGTTGTAGATGTTGCAGTCCTGATAGACCTCGACGAACGACGTACCCCGATGGGCGGCGGCGCGGGCCATCACCTTTTCCAGGTGGAGCACGTCAATGTCAATCGAACGTGCGACGAACGTGCACCCGCCGCCGATGGCCCAGCTCAGGGGATTCACGGGGTAATCGGGCGAGCCGACAGGCGTGGACTTCGTTTTCTTACCGAACTCACTGGTGGGTGAGTACTGCCCCTTCGTCAGACCATAGATGCGATTATTAAGCAGAAGGATGTTGATATCGACATTGCGGCGCATGGTGTGCATTGTGTGGTTGCCGCCGATGGACAGCAGATCGCCGTCGCCGGAGACCAGCCAGACATCGAGCGCGGGATTGGCGAGCTTGATGCCGGTGGCGAAGGCGGGCGCTCGCCCGTGGATCGAATGCAGGCCGTACGTATCCATGTAGTAGGGGAACCGAGCGGCGCATCCGATTCCGGAGACGAAGACGTAATCTTCCTTGCGCCGCCCGAGGGTCGGCAGCGTCTTTTGCACAGCCTTGAGAATGGCATAGTCACCGCATCCTGGGCACCAGCGCACATCCTGATCGGTGGCGAAATCTTTCGGCTTGTAGGTCGGCAATTGCGTGTCGTGCATTGAACTCGCCTCGGCGCTATCGCCCAATGATCTGGAGCGTTTTTTCGACAAGGTCGGCGATGCGGAACATCTTGCCGCGCATCTCGTTGATCCCGACGGCGTCAATCAGGTACTCCGCGCGGATGACCTTGAGAAGCTGACCGAGATTGATCTCGGGGATGATGATCGTCTTGAAACGGCCGAGCACGTCCGGAAGGTTCTTCGGGAAGGGATTGAGGTATTGCAAGTGCGCGGTGCTCACGCTATGACCGGCCTCGCGAAGCTCGTCGCCGGCCGTCGTGATCGTCCCATAGGTTCCACCCCACCCGAGCAAGAGCGCATCACCCGACTCGGGGCCACGGACCTCTAATAGCGGAATGATGTCGGCTGCTTTGAGCACCTTCGCGGCGCGAGTCCGAACCATTTGGTCGTGATTTTCCGGGTCGTAGGAGACGTTGCCGGTGTCTGCCTCCTTTTCGAGCCCGCCGAGTCTATGCTCGAGCCCTTCGGTTCCGGGAATCGCCCATGGGCGAGCCAGTGTTTCCGGATCACGTTTGTACGGCAAGAACGTGCCGTCTGGATTGTTTGTTTCGCTGGGATGTTCGATCTGAATCGGCTCGATCGCATCAAGATCAGGCAGCAGCCAGGGCTCTGCGCCGTTGGCGATGTAGCCATCGGAAAGATAGATCACCGGACACATATACCGAACGGCGAGACGAAACGCCTCGATCGCCATATCAAAGCAGTCCGAAGGGCTGCGCGGCGCGACGACGATGCACGGCGACTCGCCCGGCCGACCCCAAAGCGCCATGAGGAGATCAGCCTGCTCAGTCTTGGTTGGCATGCCCGTCGAGGGACCGGCACGCTGCACATCGATCACCACCAGCGGCACCTCAAGCATCACGGCCAGGCCGATCCCTTCTCCTTTGAGCGCAAGTCCCGGACCGGAGGTCCCCGTCAAGGCAAGTTGTCCGGCGAACGAAGCGCCGATGGCGGCGCACACCGCGCTGATCTCGTCCTCGGCTTGGAACGTCGTCACTCCGTATCGCTTGAGGCGCGACAATGTGTGCAAGACTTCAGATGCCGGAGTGATGGGATAGCTGGCATAGACGAGTTGCTTGTTGGCCTTGGCCGCCGCCGTAACGAATCCGAGGGCCGTCGCCTCGTTGCCGCTGATCTTCCGATACTTGCCGGGGTTGAGCCTGGCCCGCGCGACTTGATAACGGACCGGAAAAAGCTCCGCCGTCTCCCCGAAGAAGAACCCGGCCTTGAGCGCCTTGATGTTCGCGGCGGCGACCTCGGGCTTGTCCTTCTTCTTGCCGAAGAAGTTGTCCAAGAACCGGATCGTCGGGTCGAGCGGGCGATCATAGAGCCAGCACACGATGCCCAGCGCATACATATTCCGGCAGCGATCGACGTCCTTAGCGCCCATGCCCGCGTCAGTCAACGATTCGCGCGTCAGCCGGGTCATCGGCACCCGAACGATCTGATACCGGCGGTTCAGCTCATCGTCGTCAAGGGGGTCGTAGCTTGCTTCGTACCCGCACTTCTTGAAGTTGGCCTTGTTGAACTCGTCCTCGTTGACAATGACGATCCCGCCCGGCTCCACGTCCATGATGTTGGTCTTGAAGCCGGCAGGGTTCATCGCGACCAGCGCATTGACCGCATCGCCGGGCGTGAAGATATCGGTGCTGGCGAACTGTACCTGGAAGCCGGAGACGCCGAACGTGGTTCCGCGCGGGGCGCGAATCTCAGCGGGGAAGTCCGGGTAGGTTGCGATATCGTTGCCGAACAGGGCAGCGGTGTTGGTGAACAGCCCGCCGGTGAGTTGCATACCGTCGCCGGAGTCGCCGCAAAACCGAATGGCCACGGCGTCAACGGGTTTGGTGTCAACGTGACGATGGGCGGTGTCGGTGTCCGTGCTCACGAGTCTGATTTCCGCCTGTGCGGCCAGGCGTTTCCCATACCGCCGGAATCTTCAGTTGTACTATAGTCGGCCATCGGACGCCGGGCCCACGAGTCCAGAGCCGGTGGAATGCGCCGGTGGCGACGGATCACCGAAGGCGGAATCTGCCCGGAGCGACTACCCCGCCTTGAGGGCGGCGATCAGCTCCAGGACGGCTTTCTTGCCGTCGCCGAACATCATCAGCGTGTTGTTCGCCGCGAACAGCGGGTTGGGGATGCCGGCAAAACCTGGACTGAGGCTCCGCTTCACGACCACGACCGTCCGGGCCTTGCCCACGTCGATGATTGGCATCCCGGCGATCGGACTGGTCGGATCCTCCTGCGCGCTGGGATTCACCGTGTCATTGGCCCCGATGACCAACACAACGTCCACCTGCTCCATCGTGGCGTTGACCTCGTCCATCTCCTTGAGTTGGTCGTAGGGCACGTCCGCCTCGGCCAACAGCACGTTCATGTGCCCGGGCATGCGACCGGCCACGGGGTGGATGCCGTACTCGACCTCCACGCCGCGCGATTCCAGCAGACTGGCCAGGTCTCGGACCACGTGTTGGGCCTGCGCCGCCGCCATGCCGTATCCGGGGACGATCAGCACCTTCCGGGCGGTATCGAACAACATCGCGACCTCGTCAGGCGACGCGGCCTTGACCTTTCCAGCATAGATCTCATCGGAGCTGGGGCCGACCCCCACTTCGGCCATAACGCCGAACAGCACGTTCGTCAGTGAGCGATTCATGGCCACACACATGACTTTGGTGAGAATGAGCCCGGAGGCCCCCACCAGTGACCCGGCGATGATCAAGACAGTGTTGTTCAGCACAAAGCCGGTCGCAGCGGCGGCGATCCCGGAATACGAGTTCAACAACGTGATGACGACGGGCATGTCCGCCCCGCCGATGGGCAGGACGAGGAACACGCCGACGAACAACGAGAGCACGACCAGGGCCCAATACCACCCGACCTGCTCCGGGTGCATGAAGAGCATGATGGCCACGCCGATCGCCCCAACCGTGCAAAGGCCGTTGGCGATCTTGAGCAATGGGTTTGTGATCGGATTGCCGGAGATGAGTTGCTGCAATTTCGCGAAGGCGAGCACACTGCCGGAGAATGTGATCCCGCCGATGAGTCCGGACGCCATGGTCGCGACGACGGCCTGCGTGGGATTCTGCCCCTCCCTACCAATGAACTCGAAGATACTGAGGCTGTCCTGTGCGGCGCCGTGAATCCACCCGTGCAAGACCGCACCGGCCACGAGCGCCGACGCGATGCCGCCGAAGCCGTTGTATAAGGCGACGAGTTGGGGCATGCCCGTCATCTGGATCTTTATCGCCACGTAGGCGCCGACACCAGAGCCGAGGGCTAGTCCGCCGATGATCCAACCCCAGCCGAGCATCTGTTTGTCGATCAACGTGACGACGATGGCCGTGAGCATCCCCAGTGCCCCGAGCATGTTGCCGCGCACGGCGGTGCGAGGATGCGTCAGGCCCTTTATGCCGAACATGAACAGCACCGCCGCCGCGAGATACAGCACGTTGCGCAGATTCGGATCGAGATCCACGGTCTCAGCCCTTCCTTCGGAACATCGCGAGCATGCGATGAGTCACCATGAACCCGCCGACAACATTGACCATCGCGAATACGACCGCGATAAACCCAAGGATCGATACGAGGGTCGTCTGACCACTCCCTGCCGCGATCAGTGCGCCCACCACCGTGATGCCGGAGATGGCGTTTGATCCGGACATCAGCGGGGTATGAAGCGTCGGCGGAACCTTGGTGATCACCTCGAAGCCCACGAAAACCGCCAGCACAAATATCGTCAGCAGCAGGACGAAAAGTTCCATCAGTTGGCGCTCCCCTGCTCAGCCCCGGTGACGGCGGGCGTATCAAGGCCGAGAATCTCGCGCACCCGCCGCTGCACGATCTGGCCGTCTTGGGTCAGCAGTGTCTGCTCGATGATCTCGTCTTCCATATCCAGATTCAGCTCACCGTCCTTCACGAGGTGAAGTAGAAACGATGCGATGTTACGCGCATACATCAGGCTGGCGTCATAGGGCACGGTAGCCGGCAGATTCGTCGGGCCCAGGATCGTCACGCCGTTGACGTCGACGGTCTCATCGGCCTTGGTCAATTCACAGTTGCCGCCCCGCTCAGCCGCCAGATCGACAATCACCGAGCCGCGCGCCATCCGGTGGACCATCTCGGCCGTCACCAACACCGGAGACTTCTTCCCGGGGACGGCTGCGGTCGAGATAACCAGATCGCTGTCGGCGACGGCCTGGCTCATCATCTCTTGTTGTTTGCTTATGAACACATCGTCCATGGCCTTGGCGTAACCGCCCTTGTCCTGGGCGCCGGCTGCTTCCAGCTCGATCTCCAAAAACTTTCCACCCACGGACTCGACCTCCTGCTTCACGGCTGGGCGAATGTCGTACGCCGTCACCACCGCCCCAAGTTTCTTGGAGGTAGCAATCGCCTGAAGGCCGGCCACGCCCGCTCCAATGATGAACGCCTTGACCGGGGCAATCGTCCCCGCCGCAGTCATCATCATCGGGAATATCTTGGGGAGATGGTCAGCTCCCAGCACGACCGCTTTGTAACCGGTGATGGTTGCCTGCGAAGAGAGCACGTCCATGCTTTGGGCCCGGGAGATGCGCGGCATGAGCTCCATCGCGAAGGTCAGCACGCCCTCGTCCGCCAGGGCCTGGGCCGGCTCTGCATGCGTCAGCGGTTCGGCATGGCCCACAATCACCTGCCCGGAGCGCATCAACTCCAGATCAGCCCGCCCTGACTTCGGATTCGCCCCCAGCGCGCGAACCTGGCACATGATGTCAGCGACGGAGAAGACCTGAGCCCGGGAATCGACGATTCTCGCCCCTTTGGCCTGATACTCATCGTCGGAGAATCCCGCCTCCACCCCAGCGCCTTGCTCGATGAGAATCTCCAACTGGGCTTTCACCAATGGCGGCAAAGCCGCCGGCGTCAGCGCTACCCGCCGCTCGCCTGCATACGTCTCCTTGACTACACCGACGATCATGGAACCCTCACCTGCTGTTGGAGCGACAAATGTGCCCGCTCACGCCGGCCCAAAACGGCCTCGGCCCGGGAGCCGGGGCGAATAGACTAGCGAATCGACGCCGATTGTCACGACCCTGGCAAGGAAAGCCGGCGGAATCCAAGTTCGAGTTGAGGCTGAGCCGTCCCGACTGGATTCGTATCGCGGACCCTGCGTCAACGTGAACCGCAACCTGTTCCCGTATCATCGGTCCGCACCCCGGGTCAAGCTCCTGCGACGAGGGAGACCGACATCCTCGCCAGGATCGCATCCTGCGGTGGCCAATCTATTTTGTTCGGACCAGCATGGCGTGGCGCCGAGGCGGAGGAGAACACCTTGATTGCAGGCAAGAATTGGCCATGGGTAGTAGCCCTTGTCGTCTTCCTCAGCAGCGGCGCCCACCTGTACGCCCAGGACCTCGCTGGTCCCCAGGGTGGCCCCGATGAGACGCTGATGGTGGCGGCGCGCGACGGAACCGAGCTGGCCACCAACGTGTTCTTCCCTCCACAGGGAGGCGAAGGGCCGTGGCCGGTTATCCTTTTGCGCAGTCCCTATGGCAAGGACAACTTGATCGGGAACTGCCGGGACATGGCCGCCAAAGGCTACGCGGTGGTTTGCCAGGACACCCGAGGACGCTTTGACTCCTCCGGCAGCGACGCCTTCGTGTTCCGTAGCGATCAGGACGACGGGCACGACACCATGGCGTGGATCGCCAGGCAGCCATGGTGCAACGGGAACATCTGCACGTCTGGCAGCTCGGCCCTGGGCTTCACCCAAATGACCGCCGCGCCGGGCGCTCCCCCCGAGCTCAAAGCGATGCACGTCGGTGTCACTTGGTCCAACATGTACACCCAGTTTGTACACCAGGGCGGAACCTTCCGCGCGGCCGCGAACCAATGGCTCAACGGGCTCGACGACCCAGGGGCGCGCAAAGACTGGACCGCTCACTCCAGCTACGACGAGTTCTGGTCAGCCCTCGACACGGACTCGCAGGCAATTCGCATGAACGCTCCCACGGTCTACTCCGGCGGGTGGTACGACATCTTCGCCCAGGGAACGATCAACGCCTTCGTGGCCAACCACAACTTCGGCGGCCCCGGCGCCCGCAAGCAGTGCCGGCTCATCATGGGCCCATATTCTCACGGGATTGTCTTCACCGCCGACCCGAAGATTGTCTACCCCAACTCTATGGTGGCCAGCTGGGATATCGCTCATGCGGGCAACCAAATCGAGTGGTTCGACTATTGGACCAAGGGGATCGACAACGGAGTGGGAGACGAGCCCGCGGTCATTTACTACGTCATGGGAGACATCAAGGCCCAGGACGCCCCCGGCAACCACTGGCGCTGGGCGAACAACTGGCCTCCGTCGGCGGCCGAAGAGCGGTTCTACCTACACCCGGACAATAGCCTGCGGCGCGACCAGACTCCTGAGGGCACGGACAGCACGAGCTACAAGTATGACCCCAAGTCCCCAGTCCCAACGCTGGGGGGGCAGAACTACTTCCTGCCCAATGGACCTGTTGACCTGCGAAAGGTGGAGGAGCGGTCAGACGTGTTGCTGTTCACGTCGCCGGTCTTGAAAGAGCCCCTCGATATCACGGGGCACATCTACGCTCGACTATACGTTTCCTCCGACTGTCCGGACACGGACTTCACCGTGACGCTCAGCGATGTCTATCCGGATGGGACCTCCCTGCTGGTGACCGATGGCGTCCTGCGCGCTCGCTTCCACAGGGGCTTCAATCGCGAGGTATTCCTCGAGCCGGGTGTGGTCTACGCATTGACCGTCGATCTGTGGAGCACCGCGCTGGTGTTCAATAAGGGGCATCGAATCCGCGTGGCGGTCTCCTCGTCCAACGCCCCTCGCTTCGACCCCAACCCCAACACGGGCAACAAGCTGGGCGAGGCGGACGGCGAGACCCGGGTGGCGACCAACACCATCCACCTGTCCAAGGCCCACGCCTCTCACATCACCCTCCCGGTCTACTTCGGGCCCCAGAACCTGTGGAAGCTCCTCAAGGAGCCCAGCACCCCCAAGAAGAAGGAGGAGTAACGCCAGCATGTCCTGGACGATTCCCGCGCCGGCGTGGGTCAACGGCGTTGCGTTGGGAGGCCGTGGTATGAGCGAGCTGCCCCCGTCTGACAGACTCCTACCCCCCTTGGGCAGCCCAGCTCCCGTTGCGAGCCGGTCCTTCTCGTACACCACGCCAGGTTCTCACGGCTGGGGGCTTGGAGCAACCCGCCTTTGATGGTTACAATACGTCCAACGTGAAGAGCGGGGATACACACCAATGGCGTACCTGGAACTGAGAACGCCCCAAGGCGTCAAGAGGCTGAAGCTCGCTGAGACCTCGATCACCATCGGGCGGCTTGGCGACAACACCGTCGTCCTAAGCGACGAGTTGGCCAGCCGTCACCACTGCATCATCGAGCCCTGGCAGGGCGGGTTCCGCCTTCGTGATCTGGGCTCTCGCAATGGCACCAAGCTCAACGAGAACCGCATAAAGACCGAGGCGTTGGACAACGGGGACGTGGTCATGATCGGCACGACGGAGCTGCGGTTCATCGACCCCGACCAGGAGTTCTCCCGCAAGCGGCAGGAGACCCCGGATTTCTCCGCCGCGATCGACGAGGACGATCAGAACCTTCAAGCCCAGGTCACCGTCGATGTGGACCTGCATGCCGCCGTCGTTGACGCCCCCACAAGTTATGAGCGGAAACTGCACGAAATCATCGACGGGGCCCTGGAGAAGCCGTTCGACGAGACCGACATCAGCCTTGTCGATAATCGCGGGGTCACCGTCCATCAGGCGACCTCGGCGGGGTTAGATGCGGGGACCGACGAAGACGACGGCGAAGGCATCCGCGCGTTCCGTCTCATGCTGCTGGCGTGCTTCCGGGCCCGTGCCACCGATCTTCATATCGAGCCGAGAATCGACAACGCCGCCATTCGCATCCGGGTTGACGGATACATGCTCAGCGCCGTCGAGATCAGCATGGCCATCTTCCAGCGCGTCATCGGCGTGGTGAAGATCTTGTGCCAGATCGATACGAGCCGAAAGAACGTCGTCCAGGACGGTCACTTCTCGGTATCCGTAAAGGGCCGGCGCGTGGACTATCGCGTCAGTTTCGTGCCGTCGATGCACGGCCAAAAAGTCGTGGTTCGGGTTCTGGACTCCTCCAACGCCCCCAGTCGTCTTCACGAGCTCGGCCTCGTCCCCTGGATGTACGAGAGGCTCCGCACGATCGCGATCAAAGACGCCGGCCTGCTGCTGGCGTGCGGACCGACCGGTTGCGGCAAGACCACCACGCTCTACTCCTGCCTGCGCGAGCTCGACGTCGAGCAGCGTAACACCATCACCATCGAGGACCCGGTCGAATACTACCTCGAGGGCTGCACGCAGATTCCCATTGATCATAAGCAGGACAACACCTTCGCCAACATCCTCCGATCGGTGCTTCGGCAGGACCCGGACGTGATCTTCGTGGGCGAGATTCGTGACACGGAAACGGCGACGGTCGGCATGCAGGCGGCGATGACCGGGCACCTCGTCTACACCACCGTCCACTCCAAGGATTCAATCGGGGCTGTGTTCCGGCTGCTGGATCTCGGCGTCGAAGCCTATCTCGTGGCCAACTCGCTGGACGTGATCCTCGCGCAGCGGCTTGTGCGGCAACTGTGCGACACCTGCAAGAAGCCCGTCAAACCCACCCCGGCTCAGAACATGAAAATGGGTCGGCTCATGGAAGGGGTGCCCAGAATCTATGTCCCGACCGCCTGCAAGCGATGCCTCAAGACGGGGTTCATCGGCCGGCGCGCCATCTTCGAGCTGCTCGACTTCAACGACGCGATGCGAGATGTCGTCTTGAAGAAGCCGACCATCCAGGGCATCCGCGAGATCGCCGAGCAGGGGCTGTTCAACTCCCTGCAGCAGTCCGGCTACCAGCTCGTCGCCCAAGGCGCCACCAGCATCGAGGAGGTCGATCGCGTCGCCAGCTCGGACTGATCGAACCTCGCCTCTGAAGTTGCCATCACCCGGGACACTGCTACAGTACCGCCCCCGCGTTTTTCGGAGGCCGAGATGAGTAAGGTCGTTGTTCCCACCAAGACCGTCACCTTCACCGTTACTTCGGTGCCCAAGCGCACGGCGCAGGTCAAGACGATCCAGCGCTTGATGCGCATGCAGGCAAAGATCCAGAGCGGCCTCAGGAACCTGGCCAAGCGTCGTCGCCAGAAGGACAACATCGTTACCGCCAGAGCCGGACGAAAGTGGATCGTGCGCAAGCGAGCCACCAAGCTCACGCCGGTGCGGGAGGGTGAGACCTTCACCTTGACCCTCACGCCGCAGATCATCCCGGATATTGCAAGCGTCGAGAAGTTCCTCGACGCCAAGACGGCGCAGTAGGGTCCGCTGTGGACCATACCGTTCACCACGCACCCACGAATGGTCCGCACAGCGGTCCCTACGTACTTGACCAATCGACCCGACGAGCCGACCCTATGTACGAGGGTCCCACGCAATGTTGGATAGACGGAACCTGTTCTTCGTTGACGCGCTCGGTCCGCCCCCGGGCACGGACTGCTGGCATGAAGGCCCCTCGCTCATCGAGGCGGTGCGCGGCGTGACGGCAGCCGAAGCGATCTGGAAACCCGTGACGAAGTCGCACAGCATCTGGGAGCTCGTGCTCCACTGCGCGTATTGGAAATTCGTCGTACGCCGATTCTTCGAACAGGAAGACGCCGGCGCGTTCGCCCGATCACCTGAGGATTGGCCGAAGACGCCGAAGGATCCCGATGAACAGGCGTGGTCGAAAGACCGGGCGCTATGGCGCGACGAGCATCGGCGCTTGCGCGAGGCGATCGCAAAGCTGCCCCCCAAACGCTGGGACCTCATCCCCCCCGGCGGAAAACAATCGACCTACGCCCAACTTGTCGTCGGCATCACCTGCCACGATGCCCACCACACCGGTCAGATCCAACTGCTCAAACGCCTCGCACGAACCAAAAAGATCAAATCTCGGCCCTCGGCGTAACGAACGCACCGCCGAGGCGCACCGTGACACGCGGCAGAATCTCGTTAACACTGACCGTGCGGGGGCCGTCTATATCTGTGGCCACGTGGATTCGCGACGTGAGACTCGCTCATCAATAGCCGCGGGTGGTAACCCGCGGGCGGCACTCACAGGTCGAAATTCGGATCAAATCCCTAGAACGATCAGGAGATCACGCAATGAACATGACAACGAAACGAAACACTTTCGTATTACTTGCCGCGGCGGTGGTTGGTACGGCGGCACTCGTTATCACCACCGCCCAAGCCGGACCGCCAGCCATTTGCCATCCGGTTGAGATCGGCGACCAAGCCTCCCTGCCCTGGGGCAGCAATGCGTTTGACAAGAAACGAGGTTATTCCAAGAGCGATGTTCTCGATGACACGCTCAAGCTCCTTGAAGCGAGCGATAGTGCGCTGGTTCACATGGAAACGCTCCGCCGGGCAACGCTGTACCTTGATCGCGATACGAAACGCGCAACAACGCTGATCGCGACGCTGATGGCTCGAGCGCTTGACGCCGAAGCGGCCGGCGAGCCGAATGCGCTGGCATGGTTCGATGCGGGGTACCTCGCTCAGTGTTACGCTCAGGTCAACATCGACACGGGGATCAGTTGCGGCAAAGCCAACGGCGTTGCAGGCTACGGCTGGATCAAGAAGGCGCTTCAGCTGCGCCCGGACGATGCTGAAATGGAATTCGGCGCGGCAATGGCGACCGTGCTCGCAGGAATCCCTGAGCATGATGAGCACGCTGCGCGCGTCAAGACGCTGGCGAAGAAAAACTCGCTCGCGATGAAGAACCTGAGGTATCACGCCCAGAAGATCTGGACCCACGCCCATGGCCGGGGTCGTGGATGACCTGATTGGTTTATCGACGCACGCTTCTGTGCGGGTTCCCATCAGGGGGCGGCAACGGGGACACGCCGGAGCGGCGCTATGATTGGCGCGGTGGCGATTGACGCAACACTGATGGAAGAGGCGCCCGAATCTCGCGAGCTGTCACCGGACAAAGCGAATGTCGACGCAGCCCGACGAGGCGACCGTGCCGCCTTCGCCTCGTTGCACGAACAATACGCGCCGATGGTGCATGGCATGTTGCTGGCTCGAGTGGGAATCAACGATGCGGACGATCTCGTGCAGGAGGTGTTTCTGCACGCGATGAGGAAACTGCCCACGTTGCGCGACGGCGCCGCCTTTGGTCCTTGGTTAGCGACGATCACGCGGAACTTCGCGATGCAGTTGCTCAGGGACCGTCGGCGGCAGGCGAATGTTGCGCAGCATGTCAACGCGAAGCCGGCAAGCGGCTCAGAACGTCGCGCGGCGCGCGGTGAGGCGGTGCGCGTGCTTGAAGTGATACGCTCTTTACCCGAAGCGTATCAAGAGACGTTGATTCTACGGCTTGTTGAGGGATTGACCGGACCACAGATTGCCGCGTGCACCGGATTGACGCCGGGGTCGGTGCGGGTGAATCTTCACCGTGGAATGAACATGCTCCGCGACAAGCTGGGTCTAAACGCTCCAGCGGAGGAAGGCCGATGAGCAAAGATACGATGAACGATGTGAACATGCCTCAGCCGCTCGACAACGATGATCGGTATCTTTGGGACAAGTCCGGCCCGGTGGATCGTGAAATCGAGCAGTTGGAACGGAAGCTGCAAGTGCTGCGCTATGAGGGCCAGGCGCCGCAGATGCGCATCGGTGGGAGGCGCTGGCGGATCGCACCGTTCGCGACCGCCGCAGTCTTGACGCTTGCGGCCGGCGTGACGTGGATGATGTTCCAATCAGCGGACACAAGCGGAACATGGAACGTAGTCGCCATGATGGGTACACCCACCATCGATTCCGTTCCCTTGGTCGGTGAAGGCCGACTTGCGGTCGGAGACTGGCTGGAGACGGATAACAACGCGCAGGTGCGCGTGGAAGTGGCGGACATCGGTGACGTTACGCTGCATCCCAATTCGCGCCTGCGACTGTTGGTTAGTGAGGCCGACAAGAGACACGGCCTGCAACTTGCCCGCGGCTCGATAGAAGCATTCATCTTCGCGCCGCCTCGGTTGTTCTTCGTCGAAACCGCCTCGGCCGTCGCGGTTGATCTCGGCTGCCACTACATGCTTCAGGTCGATGAACAAGGAACGGGCCGATTGGAAGTTCTGTCGGGCTGGGTGTCGCTTGAACACGATGCCATTGATTCAATTGTGCCGCGGGGCGGCGTGTGTCAAACGAGGGCTGGGATCGGCCCGGGCACGCCCTACTTCAAGGATACCTCTGACGAGTTGGTCCAGGCGCTGGTCGAGTTTGATTTTGAAGATGGCGGTGAGGACGCGATGAACGTGGTATTGACCCAAGCCCGTCCGCGCGACACGCTCACCCTCTGGCATTTGTTGTCGCGCGTCGACGGGGCTCAGCGCGAGGAGGTGTTCGATCACATGACGTCGTTTTCGCCGCTGCCGGACGACGTGACCCGCGACGGCGTCTTGCGTCTCGACAAGCAGATGCTCGAGGATTGGTGGGACGCGCTCCAAGCAACGTGGTGATATAAGTCATGCGTTGATAAGGCTTGATCGATTGAGCGCAACCCTCACTCATTTCCCAACCTCCCAAGCGCACTTGACGCGGGGCGGCCGCCCATCGACGATGCAGGCCATCGTGCCGAATAGATCCTACGCACCCTTCCATCCTTATTGACTAGGAGCACCCAATCGTGCCCACTCATCGAGCTGTCGTTGCGGAGTTTGTCGGAACGTTCGCGCTGATGTTCATCGGAGGCGGCGCGATCATTGTTACCCAAGGTACGGACGCAGCGCTAATCACGATTGCGCTCGCTCACGGCTTGATCCTGGCCGTGATGGTCAGCGCGACGATGCACATCTCCGGCGGACAATTCAATCCGGCCGTCTCGATCGGCTTGGCGCTGATCAAGAAACAACCCTGGCCACAAGCCGGCGCGTTCATCATCACCCAACTAGCCGGAGCAATCGCCGCCGCCTTTGTGCTCAAATGGTCGCTTGGCGGCGCGTTCGAGGTCGGCAACATCGGGGCCACATTGGGAGCCCTCACCGACGGGGTCGATGCGGACAAGACCAATGTGCCGGCGGCGCTCGTGCTCGAAGCGATCGGGACCTTCTTCCTGATGTTCGTAATTCTCGGCACGGCGGTCGACAAGCGCGGCGTGGGCGGAAGTGCATCCATCGGGGGATTCGGCATCGGCCTGACCGTGGCCGCAGTGATCCTGTGTATTGGCCCCGCAACAGGCGCTTCGCTCAACCCGGCCCGCAGCTTCGGACCGGCTCTCGCGGCCTGGGCGTGGCAGTCACACTGGGTCTATTGGGCGGCGCCGATCGTCGGCGCAGCCACGGCTGCGTTTGTCTACAAGATAGTCTTCAGCCTCCAGAAGTAGGCCAAAGCGGAATCATTGTTTGCGCAATCGGCGAAAGATCATTCGGCAGTTCGTTGCGCGCACACCAACGAAGCTGCGAATACTCCGGCGTGGTCTGCGCTTCCCCCTGCGGATTCTTGAGTAGATAGATCAACTCCCAGGTTCGAGCGATGGGATCACACAGGACGGCAATCGGCATCGGGTCGCTCGACGTGGTCAAGCGCGTCTCCTGGTGAAGTTCGTCCGCGAGAATATCGACAGGCTCTTTGCCTGGCTCAACCACACCGCCCGGGGCGAACTCCCATTGATCGGGATACACGCCCACACTTTGTGATCGTCGCCCCATGAGCGCTCGATCACCGCGGATCGTGAAACCCTTGACACCGAGTCCCATCACGCCGAGATCGAATTCTTCCGTTTGGACCGCATAGAAGCGATACGCGCATTCGATGATGTGCAGGACAGCGCCGCCGCATCCGTTGCGATTGACGCCGAGTATGTGGTAGGCGCGGCCGTCAAAGTAGGCGGGATTGGAATCACACAGCGCATCCCAACGGCGATCGACTTCATCGAGTACGTTGCCTTGAGGCACGAACAACCCCTCCTGCACGTGCAGGACCGCGGGGCGACGAAGATGAATACAGCGAGGGGGCATGTGGTGGGATTGTAGGATATAGAGTGTGCGAAGAGACTGGTCACTGAAGTGACCAGTCCTGCGGGATCGTGGTACGATGGATCGTGCTCACTCGCGAGGCCTGGTCACTTCAGTGACCAGGTCTTCGGGCGCTGGAACGCGACATGACCCGGACCCGCAAGAGTTCTGCTTCGTCTGTGAAAGACTACCAAGGACGCCATCGTTTCGAGCACTGGTACCGCGACAATCAAGTCTATTTCATCACCGCGCGCTGCCGAGCGCGCTACCCCGCATTTGATTCGGTTCCAACCAAGGAAATCTTCTGGGATCGCTTTACGCACTATACAAAGCAGGCCAACTTTACGCCTTGGGTTGTGTCATTACTTGATAATCACTACCACATACTTGGCTACTGTAAAGTTGGTGATACGCTCGGTCCGATGATGCGGCAAATCCACGGTTCAGTCGCCAAGCTCGTCAACGATCTCCTTCACCAGCGCCGAGTGCCGTTCTGGGTGGATGCAGGTCATCGTGATTATTTCGACGGATGCATTCGTGATGAGCAACAATGTCGCCGCGCATATCACTATGTTCTGACGCAAAGTGTTCGGCACGGAATCTGTGGAGATTGGCGAGACTACGCCCATACGCGCGTCTACATCGAATTGGAGCGAGGCGTGAAACGATCCACGGAATTGGGAGCATTCTTGGAGGGTGTGCCATATAAACGGTATGGTCAGTGAGGCGTGATCACTTCAGTGATCACGTCTTCGATCTACCATCAGCGGAGGGAACCAAATGCCCCATTCACGACGCGAATTCATCGGCGCATCACTCGCGACGGCGGGCGTACTCGCCTTGGGTCCACTTGGGCGTGAGATCTTTGCTGCCACCGATTCGGCCAATCGCGCCAAGAACCTTCGCATCCTCATCCTCGGCGGCACGGGATTCATTGGCCCGTATGTGGTGCGTCATGCGATGGAACGCGGCCACACCGTCACACTCTTTAATCGTGGCCGCACCAATACCCATTTGTTCCCGGAGGTTGAAAAGCTCGTCGGCGATCGTGATGGCCAAATTGATTCGCTCAAGAACCGAACCTGGGACGTCGTGCTGGACAACACCGGCTACGTCCCCCGCCATGTCCGCGATTCGGCGCAGCTACTGAAGGGCAACGTCGGACGGTACCTATTTACTTCGACGCGGCAAGTGTTCGCTGATTTCCGGGCACCGGACAAAAAGGAAGATGCGCCCAAGGAGAACGTAGGCCAATCCTACGGCGCATTGAAGGTGTTGTGTGAAGGAGCAGTGAACGAGGTGTATGGCGAGCTTGCGACGATCGTCCGCCCCACTGCTGTTGCGGGTCCCAATGATCGCAGTGATCGCTTCACCTACTGGCCTGTGCGGATCAATCAAGGCGGCGAAGTCTTAGCACCGGGCAATGTTACCGATCCGATTCAATTCATCGATGTGCGTGACTTGGCAGAATTCATGATTCACCTGATCGAGAACGATGTTCCGGGGGATTTTAACACGGCCGGTCCGGAGGCTGATCTTTCCGTAGCTGAGTTTCTGTACGGTTGTCGTGCGATAACTTCCGCGAACGTGCGCTTCACGTGGGTGCCTGCTGATTTTTTGGCTGAGCATAATGTTCAGCCCAGGCGGGGTATGCCGCTTTGGATTTCACCGAAGGCCAAAGGTGAGACGCGAAGCCCCGTCAATCGCGATAAGGCAGTTGCCAACGGTTTGAAGTTTCGGCCGTTGGCAGTCACCGCCCGTGATACGTTGGATTGGTACTTGTCCAAACCACAAGATCAACGGCACTTGCGCACAGGGATCTCGGCTGCGCGCGAAGCTGAGGTGTTGGCAGCGTGGCACGTGCGATCGCGAAGCCGCTAGCGGCTGGCAAACTCGATCCCCTGAGCCAGTGGCAAGTCGGTACCCCAATTGATGGTGCAGGTTTGGCGGCGCATGTAGGCCTTCCAGGCATCGGAGCCGGACTCGCGCCCACCGCCGGTGTCTTTCTCGCCACCGAACGCTCCGCCGATCTCGGCGCCGCTGGTGCCGATGTTGACGTTGGCGATCCCGCAATCCGAGCCGTCGACACAGAGGAAGCGCTCAGCCGCCCGAACACCATTCGTGAAAATCGCGGAACTGAGACCCTGGCTCACAGCATTGTGCAGCGCGATCGCATCATCCAGCTCGTCGAACTCATATACATAAAGGATCGGCGCGAACGTCTCATCTCGAGCGACCAGGGGATCAGCCCCGGCGGGGACGCGCACGATTGTCGGCTCCACGAAATGGCCGGGCGCATCAGCAAATCGCTCGATACCATCAACACCGCCGCAGAGAACGCTGCAACCTTCCTCTTCGGCTCGCAACAGCGCTGCGTGCATTTCATCCACTGCACGTTGATTGATCAACGGCCCCATCAGCGTCTTCGGGTCGAGCGGGTTGCCGATGGTGACTTGCTTGTATGCCCCGATGAGACGATCGGTGAGCGTATCAACGATCTCGCGATGGCAGATCAATCGGCGAGTCGTTGTGCAACGCTGCCCGGCCGTCCCCACCGCGCCGAACAGCACGCCGCGGACGGTCAAGTCCATATCCGCATCAGGCATGACGATAATCGCGTTGTTGCCCCCCAACTCTAACAGACATCGACCTAAGCGGCTCGCCACCGCCTGCCCCACCACGCGCCCCATGCGACAGGAACCAGTGGCGCTGATCAACGGCAAGCGCCGATCGTTGATCATCGCGTCTCCGACTTCGTCATCAGACCCAATAATCAGGCCGAAGATGTCGGATGGATCGACCCCGTTGGGCTGAAACACATCCTGATCGCGCATGACATCATGCACGAGTCGTGTCATGGCAACCGCGACGAGCGGGGATTGAAGGCTTGGCTTCCAGATCATCGCATCGCCACAAACGGCCGCAAGCATGGCGTTCCACGCCCACACCGCCGCGGGAAAGTTGAACGCGGTAATGATGCCGATCGTCCCCAGGGGATGCCATTGTTCGTACATGCGATGCTGGGGGCGCTCGGAGTGGATGGTGAGGCCGTACAGTTGGCGCGATAGCCCCACGGCGAAGTCCGCAATGTCGATGCACTCCTGAATCTCGCCTTCGCCTTCAGCACGAATCTTGCCGGTCTCAATGCTGACCAGCTCACCGAGCGTCGCTTTCCGTTCGCGCATGGCGTTGCCGATGAGACGGACGACCTCGCCGCGCCGCGGGGCCGGCAGACGACGCCAGTACGATTGGGCCGCGACCGCAGACTGCACCAAGTCATCGTACTCGGCTGCGGATTGCAGCTTGACGCCCGCGATGGGTTGCGCCGAGGCCGGGTTTTGTGAAACGACGCACGATTCGTCACCAGCCGTGGGATCGACGATGCGCGGATCAGCATCGAAACCGAGCTCAGCCATGAGTTTCGCTGTCATGCCGATAGCATAATCGAACCAAGGAGATAGGTCCTGAGTCGTCGATAAGCGGCCGCCAAGTCGAATCGATGGGCGTCTAAGTCCGCGAGCCTCACAGGCGTCTATCCCCAATGAACCCTCCCGTCAAGAGGAAGAATTCGCCTCGCCGCTATTCGGGGGTTTGTACTGAGATGACGGTCGTTTCACCGGTTCGCGCATGTCTACAGGTCACGGCGAGCGCATCGGCATCGATCGCGGCAATGATCCAGCTCGTCTTCCCGAGCGAATCGCCGACGCGGTACGGCTTGCCGTCGATAAGGGCGACGCTTCCGGATACCGACGCCATGATCATCTGCACACGGACTGTGGGCAAATTCGGCTGGGAGACAACCGGAGTTTGGTCGGGCGTGATCGGCGCCGCCAGGCGGTGCAGCGGCGACGGACCGAACGGCTGATCCTTGAGGAACTCGATATGGTCGGCGGCGGTCCGCTGTTGCTCAGTCCATCGCTCCTGCGGCGTACCGGCCCCGGACGGATCAATCATGAGCGCGGGTTGGATCGTGGCCTGCACCGACGATGGCCCGCCGAACAGCGCGATCGTCGTCTTCAGCAGCAGCAGCAGCGGCAGGATTGCGAACGCAGCCGTACCGGTCAGACTGTGTTTGATCTCACGAGTCACTACGTGCTGCCCCCCTGAAGTTGTGCGATCTCTGGGGGTAAGGTGAAGCTGAGGGCATCGCATCCCAACCGGACCGTGACAGTAGGCTCACCGCCGACCTGCGCGGGTGTGATCACCAGCGTCGACGGCCGAAGGTATCCGCCGAACCCGTCCAGCGCCTCGATAAAGGCGGCGACCTGCTCGTATCCGCCCCGGATAGTGAGATCGACACGGCAGACCACGACGTCGGTCTCCCCGCTCGACGTCGGTACGGTCGACGGCTGGAGACTCTGCAACAGGACATGGTGCTGCTTGGCCAGACTCGTGATTCTGGCGTAGAGCAGAGCGGAGTCGAGGGCAATGGTATTCTTGCGGTCGATCTGGGCGACCTGGGCCCTCAGCAATCTGGCCCGCTGAGCAAGCTGGTCGCTGGCCGCCGTTCCCAACGACGACGAACGCGCGCGGGATTCAACAATGGACGTCTCGAGCTGCCGAAGCTCGTCAAGTCTGGGTTGAACGAAGAACAACCAGCCGCCAACGGTGAGCGCCAGCCCGATCAGGAACTGAACGATAATGGCGCGATCGAGGTTCGCGATCATCATTGGGGATCCCCCGCAACGGCGGGCGTCGCTTCCAGATCGGAACTCGACGGTATCGCAATGGCCTGGAATCCGGCTTCGAATCGCTCACCCGTCGTCCCACCGAGGGAAGCGATCTGCACGTTCACGAGCTCCACGTTGTCGATGATCGGGCTGAGTTTCAGTGCTTCGATAAAGGCCTCGAGCTCGGTTTGGCCGTCGGCGTCTTGGCTGGCCGCCGCATATCCGCCGGCGATTCCAATCATCTGATCTTTGCTGCGCCGGAAAGACAGGGTCGTGAGCTGGATAGATTGCGGCGTGAGTCTGCTCAGCTCGTGGAACACAGCGCGGAAGTCGACGCGGGTTCCGACTTCCTGCGCGATCGTTCCTCGCAAGCCATCCATGGCCTGGACGGCCGCGGCCAGACGTGCCTGCGTGTCATGGAGGCTTTCGAGCCCGGCGGTCTCGTGCGCAAGCCCTGCTTCCTGCTCGCGCAGCTCACCAACTCGTACCTGGAGCCAGAGGGTGTCCAAGGCGATGATCGCAAGCGCAGCGGCGACGCCGGTCCACAGCCAGCGTCGAAGGCGCCTTGTGTCCCGGCGCTGGGTGATCTCTTGAGGCTGGAGATTCATTTGCATGAGGTACTGCCGATTCGCCACGGCCAGGTTGCCTTCGCTGCCGGCCGACGCAGGCGAATCGTACTCGTATGCCGTATAGCGCGAATCGAGCGAGACCGGCAACGCTAACTCTCGCCCCAGGAGAGCGGCGAAACCGGGAACGGCGCTGCCCGGACCAGTCACGATCAACATCACCGAGTCACGCTCAGTCTCCGGCACGCCGAACCGAATTGACTGACGCAGCTCAACCACAAAACGCTGCAGCACCGGCTGCACGAGCGGAGCGAGCTGACTCATCGTCAGACGCGGGTCGTCACGGACAACTTCATCCGCCCCTCCGATGCCTCGGCGATAAAGGATTTCGCGCGCCTCCCGGGCGTCGAGCTCGATCGGCTCGGCGGTTCCGGAACTCCGGATCGGACGCGTCAAGCTTTCAACGAGCGTCTCCAGTCCAATCGTGATGGCCCGGCCGAACCTCAGAATCCCGCGACCGCCCACGACAAAGAATGAGCCGTGATCACCGACGTAGAGCCAGCCGCGCTCGGTGGGCAGATTGCGCAAGGCTCGGCCGGCGAGCCGAGCGATGATGGTGGCGGCGATCGGAGTCGTCGACTGGAATTCCAATCCGGCGGCTTCAGTCATCTCAACGATCGCGCCCGTGACGTCCTTCCGATCTGCGGCAACGACGACGTGGATCTGGGCGTTGTCTTCGGTGCGGTCTCGCCCGATGACCGCCGCCTCGACGACAGCAGCGTCAAATGGGTAGGGGATCGTTTCCATACAACCGAGAATCGCCGCCGCCCTCGCTTGTGAAGGCGAATCCAGCTTGAGGCTGACCAGATCAACTGCTTGAGTGGGGCTGGTGTACACGACCGCCGTCGGCACCCGCTCGACGCCCAACTCGACCACAACGTCGTGCAAATCATCGGAGGCCTCGCGGACGCTCTTGGCCCAAGTGTTCGGATCGAGGCCGAGCGTTATCGGAATCCGCCGGGCGGCGACGACCAGGTTACGTCTGCGCACAACGACATCGATCCGGTCAGGCAACAGCGCGACCGCGACCGACCTCGGTTTGAGACCGAAGTCTGGCGTAGCTAGACGGATCCCTGGACTCACATGGGAATCTTCGGGTATTGCAAGTGAAGCCTTTATAGCGCACTAGCGAACCCGTTCAAGTCCGGCACGTCGTTATCGGGCACCCACTCGGCAATCGGGCCAGAACGACCAAAAGCAACAGCCGGGGCGTGGCGACCCCGGCTGTGTCGTTCGATGCAAGGACGTTGCGTCCGAAAACGAGACGCAGCGATGGTATCAATCAAAGCTCGCGTTGACGGACTCCGCCTCGGTGCCAATCAGCGGGACATTCGTGCGAACGCGGAACATCGCCTGCGTTGGATTGCGATGGGCATAGAAGAACTGCATCGCATACACCTGTCCGTCGACCAACCCAAGGCGATCCAGATCCACGTGCTGATCCGTGCCGGGGATGATCCCGCCAAGGTCAATCGCCAAGCTCCGGTCGATGAACAACCAGGCGTCATCAGAGCCCTCGAACTCAAAGAACTGGGGGGGCTCATTACATGCTTCATACGTGAAGTATGCTGTGAATCTAAAGGTGAAGTAATTATTGTGAGGGTCGCCCTGATTCCCGTGGAGCTGCCCGTCGATCGGGTAGAACTCATTTGATATGAATTCGTAGATACCGCCGCCGTCGCGCACGAGCTCAATCGTGTGCGGCGCCGACAGATTCATGCCCAGCACGTCGCGGTACCACTGGCCAAATGAGTCAGCGGAATCGATCCCGCCGGTGCTGGCGATGCCCGCGGTTCCCTTGCTGTCATTGAGCAGAAAGTCGCACGCGTCCAGCGGCATGGATTCGTCCAAGTGGAAGCCGCCCGAGTTGGCAACGTTGAGCGTTTGACCCTCATAGGTGCCATAGAAGTTGCTCTTGTCTTTGATTCTCAGCCCAGCGTTGGGTGCAACAATCGTCGCGATTACTTCAGCGCCGTCTGCGATGAGAATGTCTGTGTTACCAAGGTGGTAGATCGTGAAGACAGTCGGGTCGTACGAACCGGAGTTGATGGTGGAATCCTGAATGCTGACGCCCCCCAGGGTATAGAGAACCAACGACGAGCCCGGCATAAACGAGATACTCGCATCGTCCTTCATCTCAAATAGCATCTCGCAGAGAATCCTGATATTGCCCTCGATCTGCAACGTGGCGTCATCGTTGATCAACAGCTCGTTACAGTGTAGATTGCTATTCAAGATGAACGTAGTATTGCCGGTATAGGTCCGCGTGCCCACGTTCAGACTCATCGCCAAGTCGGCGGGCA
>JADFNO010000181.1 GCA_022563315.1 Planctomycetota bacterium
GAGGCGGGGCCCTGCGATCAAGCCAACGGCACGCCTGGATGTGATGATCTTGCGACCTGCCATTCACTGTGCGATCTTGACCCCTACTGCTGTGAGGTCGCGTGGGACGAGATGTGCGGGGCGTTAGCGGAGTTCATGTGTGGTGACCTGTGCAGCGGCGCGGGTCTGACCATTATTATTAGTTACCACGTTGTGCGTGCGTCTGGCGTCGCTGAAACGACCGTCCTAGATGGGTTCACGATCACCGGAGGCAAAGCGAACGGATCATGCTGTGTGAACGACCGTGGCGGCGGGATGTATCTATCATCCGCTAGCCCTACTGTCATTAACTGCAACTTCACCGGTAATATAGCATCAAACGTAGCGGGTGCCCTTTGGTTAGCCGGTAGTGCTCCGACTTTCATCGGTTGCGAATTCAAGAGCAACTTCTTATTGGGCGGCAATGCTGGAGCAGCCATTCACAACGTTTTCGAAAGTGATCTTACGCTCATCGACTGTGTCTTTCAAGACAACACCCTGGGCACATCATCTACCGGCGGAGGCGCGATGTTCGTTAGTGGCAATATTCTCGGTAACAAAGCATCCAGTGTCGTGGCACAGTCCTGCATCTTCGTTGGCAATAATGGATCGAGCGGCGGGGCCATTCTCAACAATGGGTTCGCCGATTTTTCAAACTGTCTCTTTGTCGGTAACGTCGCTCTCGGTGATGGATTTGGTGATAAGACAGGAAAAGGTGGGGCGATCGCCAACTTTGGCGTATTGACCATTTCAAACTCGACCTTTGCTGCTAACAGTGCGATCGAGATAGGTGGTGCAATCTATGCCGGTCACATGACAGGTAACACCGAACTCGACAGTGTGATCGCAGTAGACAATTGCGTTCTCTGGGGGAACACCGGCGCTGGCAGTACAGAGCAGCAGCAGATCGGCGTTGGCGATCCGGATGTCTTTGTTAACTATTCCTGCATTCAGGGGTTGACCGGGAAGCTCGGGGGGACGGGGAACATTGGCGACAATCCACTCTATGTCGATCGGACCGGGCCTGATGGGATCCCGGGTACTGGCGATGAGGACTTGCGGCTCCTGCCGGGCTCGCCTGGCATTGACGCCGCCGACAACACCGCCGTGCCCAAGGGTATCGATACCGATCTCGACGGCAACCCGCGCTTTGTTGACGATCCGGACACCGACGATACCGGCTTCGGCGATCCGCCCATCGTTGATATGGGTGCGTACGAGTTCCAGGTGATGAACTGCCCGTGGGACGTGAACGGCGATGGCGTCGTTGATCACCACGATATCGTTGAAGTAGTTCACAACTTGGGCCCCTGCAACGATCCCGACAATTGCCCGTGGGATGTCAACGGCGATGGTATTGTCAATGGCAGGGACGTGGCCGCGGTGGCGATGCACTTCGGGCCGTGTCCCTGAAGCAAGGCATCAAGGCATCGAGGGGGAAGAAGAAGGCATTAGGCATTAGGCATTGGTGAGAGGGGAAGACCTGTTTAGCCGCGAGCCGGAGGCGAGCGCGTCGAAGACAGTGGCATCAAGGGAGAGAAGGAGAGAGGAAGAAGAAGGCAGGCGGGAACGGGACGCTGCGCGTCACCCGCTAAACGGGGGTGAGCGGTTTCATGCCACGATGCCACGATACCTTCCCCCCTACCTCGTCCGGTCGATCGTGTCGTGGACGCGCATCCACTGGAGGCGCGGCCGCCACTTCGACTCGATCCTGATGTGCGTCGGGTGCTCGAGGTAGTTCTCGTAGTCGTCCTGGCTCATGAAGCCCAAATAAAGGGCGACGTCATAGTCGCTATCGACGATATCTCGTCCGACGGCGAAATGCTGGCCTGAGTAGTAGGACACGACCCCCGGGATCCGCGCCAGATGCTCATCACAATCGGCGATGAGTTCGTCGGCCGTGGCTGGACTCTTGAGCTTGAAGAAGACGACGTGATTGATCAAGGCCGGTCGGGGCGGAACGGCCGGCGTTGCCGCACAGCCGATCAATACGCAGACCACGAGCAGAAAACCACAGACGAGACGGCTCATAGTTCGCTCCTGGGAGACCGCTCCGGGGGTATCAGATGAGATCGCCACGGGCCCCCACCATACCCGGATTCGCCCTCGCGACGGGCGGTACTCGGGGTCAGCTCGGATTTCGCGCCCTTGAACCGGGCGGAACCCGGCCCTTGGGCGTTGTGGCGGGGGGCGGGTGGTAGTATTCTGGAGGCTTCGGAGACTCAGGAATCGAGGAACGGCGGCCCTGCGACGAGTGAGCCGCGGCCGCCTCTATCTGCAAGGGGCCTGGAGCGATGCGCACATCTACCGCGTCTGTCGTGTCATTGGCATTCGTCTTTAGCTTTGTCGCGGTCTTGCGGGGGCAGGAGTCACCGCCAAAGGAGACCGAACCTGCGGGGCAGAACGCTCCGCCGACCGAGGCCGAGCCGCCGGCGGAGACTGTGGTCGAGGCGGAGCAACCCGTTGAGGCGGTGGCCGAGGCGAAGCAGGCCGCCGAGACTGAGACTACGCCTGAGACTGAACCTGCCGAGCCCGAGCCTGAGGCGGCGGAGCCCGTCCTGCCGCAGATCGACCCCACCTTGCCGGATTCGTGGATCGACAGCTTCACTTGGCGATCAATCGGCCCGGCTGTTATGGGTGGGCGCATCACCGATATCGCAGTGTACGAGGCGGACCCGACCATCTATTGGGTCGCGAGCGCTTCGGGTGGTCTGCTCAAAACCACCAATTCGGGCATCACCTTCGAGCATCAGTTCGATCACGAAGCCACCGTCTCCATCGGCGCCGTGGCGGTCGCGCAGTCTGATTCCAACATTGTCTGGGTCGGCACCGGCGAAGCCAATCCGCGCAACAGCGTCTCGTGGGGCGATGGCGTGTACAAGTCTACCGATGGCGGCAAGACCTGGACCAACATGGGGCTCAAGGAGTCGTTCCAGATCGGCGCGATTGCCATCGACCCGATCAATGCCAACGTCGTCTACGTCGGCGCACTGGGTCGACTGTGGGGCCCCAATGAAGAACGCGGACTGTTCAAGACCGAAGACGGCGGCGAGACGTGGAACAAGGTGCTCTACGTTGACGAGAACACCGGCGTCATCGACGTGCAGATGCACCCCACAGATCCTTATACCCTGCTGGTGGCGACGTATGAGCGGCGGCGCGATGCCACCGACGCCAATTCTCCGATCGTGAAGTGGGGCGACGGCGGCGGAATCTACAAGACCACCGATGGCGGGCAGACCTTCGCGAAAGTCACCAATGGTCTTCCCAACGCGAAGCTCGGGCGGATTGGCCTGGACTACTATCGCAAGGATCCGAATGTCGTCTATGCGGTGGTGGAGAGCGAAAAGATCGGGACCGAGCCGGAGAACGCAGCCTACTTCGGCGTGCGCGGTGAAGACGCCGACGTCGGCGCTCGCATCACCGAAGTTACCGAAGACAGCCCCGCCGAGGAAGCCGAGCTGAAGGTTGGCGACATTGTCATCTCCGTCGAGGACACAACGATCCATTCGTACAACGATCTGTTGAAGGAAATGCGCAGACGCCTGGCGGGCGATACCGTCAAGATGGAAATTTCGCGCGAGCGCAAGAGTGTGGATGTCGAGATCACCTTCGCCATGCGCCCCGGGGCTGAGGAAGATGCGGAGACGGAGGAAGGTCAGCGTCCGCAGCGGCGTCGCCAACAGCGCAGTCCCTTCGGTTCAGGACTCGGCGGACAGCGCGAGAACATGCAGGATCAGCAAGGTCCGGACGGCACCGATTACGGCGGCGTGTACAAATCAACTGACGGCGGCGAGAATTGGACGCGCATCAACTCCGTCAATCCGCGTCCCATGTATTACAGCCAAGTTCGAGTTGATCCCAGCGACAACAATTACCTCTATGTGCTCGGTACGTCGCTGTATCGATCCAAAGACGGCGGCGAGACCTTCACTGCAGACGGCGGCAGCAACAGAATCCACGTCGATCACCATGCACTGTGGATCGATCCCAATGATGGCCGACACATGGTGCTCGGAAACGATGGCGGTTTGTTCCTCAGTTGTGATCGCATGGAGAACTGGGACCACCTCAATCACTTCGCGATCGGGCAGTTCTACCATGTGACCGTGGGTTCCCGCCGCAACTACAAGGTCTACGGCGGGCTCCAGGACAACGGGACTTGGGGTGGCCCCAGCCGTGTTCGGAACGGCCGAGGCCCCATCAACGAGGATTGGTTCAGAGTCGGCGGCGGCGACGGTTTCGTCTGCGCGGTGGATCGCGACGATCCTGATTGGGTGTACTACGAAAGTCAAAACGGCGGATTCGGGCGGCGGAATCTGGCGACGGGTGAGCGTGGATCGGCCCGAGCCCGGGCCCCGCGCGGCACACGATATCGTTTCAATTGGAAGTCGCCTTTTATTCTCTCCAATCACAACCCCCGCATCTATTACAACGCGGGCAACTACGTCTTCCGTTCGCTCGATCGCGGCACCAGTCTCAAGGTGATCTCGCCCGAGATTTCGCTGACGGACAAGGGCGCGGCCACGGCGCTGGCGGAGTCGCCGGTCGATTCGGATGTGTTGTACGTGGGTACGAACGACGGCGCGCTGTGGGTGACGACCAACGGCGGGCACGAATGGACGCCGTTGGTTCCAAAGCCGGATGGTGATGAAGGGGAATCCGAAGATCAAACTACCGTTGTAGCGGTAGATCGAGGCCAAGATGACCGATCGTTTGCCGGCAACCCGCAGCGCCGAGGCGGGGGGGCCGGGGGCGCGGGGCGCAGTGGCCGCGGTGGTCGAGGAGGTCGGGGAATGGGGGGTATGCTCGAACGCCTGGATGCCAATAAGGACGGAAAGATTCAGCGCTCCGAAGCGCCCGACCGCATGGGTCAGTTCTTTGATCGATTGGACACGAACGGGGACGGCGCGCTGGACGAGAAGGAACTTCAGGCGATGGGTCGCAATCGTGGTGGACAGCGCACTGGTCCGCCGCCGCAGCGTTCCCACGATGATCCGCCGCCGACTTCCAATGGTCATACCAATGGCAACGGGCTGAGTCCGTCACCCGATGATCCCCAGGATGAGTCGGACACGCAGTCAGAATCCGAATCTCAAGACGAAAAGAGCACCGAGGCTCAGGACGAAAAGCAGACCGAATCCCAGGATGAAGCGCAGGATGTAGACGCCGATACGAAGCAAGAAGCTGCGAAGGAGACTGAAGCGCAGGCGCAACCGGAAGCTACAGTTGAAGTCTCCGAGGCGGAAGGAGACGCTGCCCAAGCAGCGGTCGTTGACGATCCCGTGACCGGCATCTGGGAAGCAAGTTTTGCAACGGAGCAGTTCTCTGGCGAGTTCACGATGACGCTACGGCTCGGCGCGGATGGCAAAACCGTGACCGGTTCGATGGAATCGAATCGCGGTGGCGGCGACATCGTTGATGGACGATTCGATGCCAAGAACAACAAAATCCGGTTCTCCATTGAACGCGACTTCGGCTCGATGGACTATGAGGCGACGATCACCGGCTCCCAAATGCGAGGTGATCTCGTTGCCGGCGGCGGCATGTTCTCTGCCGATTTTGAAGCCTCGCGCACGTCAACCAACCCCGACAGTGCGTCCAGTGAACAGGCAGACGCAACGCCCGATGACGAATACGATTGGAAAACGTTCAACGAGTTGATCCCCGGCCCGCGCTGGGTCAGTTCGATCGAAGCCTCGCGCTACGAAGCCGGCCGTGCGTACGTCACGTTGGACGGCCACCGGTTCGACGACGATGAGCCGTATGTCTTCGTGACCGAGAATCACGGCAAGACGTGGCGATCGCTCCGCGCCAACCTTCCCACGTCAGTCGGATCAACCCGTGTGATTCGCGAGGACATCGAGAACGCGAACGTGCTGTATCTCGGGTGCGAGTTCGGGGCGTGGGTCTCGATCGATCGCGGCGAGACGTGGACGAAGCTGAACAACAATCTGCCGACGGTCGCTGTGCATGAGATTGCGATCCACCCCACGGCCGGGGAGATTGTCGCCGCGACCCACGGGCGAAGCCTCTGGGTGCTCGATGTAACGGCGCTACGGCAGATGAGCGCCGAGACGGTCAAGGCTGAGGCGCAGCTGTACAAGCCCGGCACCGCGATTCAGTGGCGCAGTCAACCGGGCGGCGGCGCCGGCACGGCTCGGCGGTTCACCGGGCAGAATCCGTCCCCAGGCGCGCAACTTTTCTATTCACTCAATGGGCGGGCGCGCGACGTCTCACTGAAGATCACCGATGCGGCGGGCAAGACGATTCGGGAATTGGAGGCATCCGCCGACGCCGGTCTGCATCACGTCGGTTGGGACCTGCGACGACCTGCCCCGCAGCGACGAGCCGGCGGGCAACGTGGACGTGGCGGATTCGGCGGCGGCGGCCGACGGTTTGGGGGAAGACGAGGCCCCGCTGTCGCGCCCGGGACCTACCGGGTCGTCCTGACGGTTGATGACAAGGAGTTCGTACAAGAGCTCGTCGTCGCTCCCGATCCGGAGTTCCCCAACAGCCAGTTTGCCCTTGAAGATGAAGCCTTCATCGAAGAATCCGACGAGGCCGAACCCTGGCCGATCGATCGAATTGATTGATCGCGCTGGTCACGATTTTGCCCTGACCCATACTTCAGCAACGCCCACGGATTCTAAGCTCGTGGGCTCTTCTCCATTGAGCGATTGTCCCGACGCAGGTCTTGGGCTAGGGCTCTCGCGCCCAACCAGCGTGATAGCTACTGAATACCTAGTAACTATCTCAAAACGCTCAATCGCCGGTACCAGAGTAAGGCGCAGGCCAACTGGATGAGTCCAAGGTAATTCGATGAATGCTTGTCGTACCGAATCAGAAGCGCACGGCACTTGCTCAACCACGCGAACGTGCGCTCCACGACCCAGCGGCGGGCCGGGTATCGCGGCGGCGGCGGCGGTCCAGCTTCTCTTCGCCGATCCGACGAATATGCGGCGTGTCCCGATGGA
>JADFNO010000030.1 GCA_022563315.1 Planctomycetota bacterium
TTTCCCGACGAGACTGCTGATGTCGGCGAAGTACCAATTCGCCGGCAGTGGCAAAGGATTGGGGTTGATCGTGGGATCGGCATCGACGCCGTTGTCGATCACCTCCTGCGCTTTGGGCGGATGCAACAGGAACTTCGCACCGAAGCTCACGCCGAATCCAAGCATCAACAGCACAAGCCCCATGACCGCCGGCGCTGTCATGCCCGTCGTCTTGGTCTTTGGGCGTTTCGCAGCGAGGCAAATCACGCCCAGCAGCAGCGTCCCGTCCACCACCAACATCTGCCACGGCTTGATGTCGATCTTGCCGCCGAAGCATCCGCAACTGGCCGCGTTATTGATCATCTCGCCGATGAGAATGAGGCAGAAACTTCCCAGCATGAAGCCGGCCATCAAACGCGCAAAGCGACCAACGAACAGCATCACGCCGATCGCGAACAATTCCAGCGCGATCAGCGTGTAGAGCAACGGGTCCATCGGCACGCCCATATCCTTGGCAAGATCCTGGAATATCGTTGGCAAGGTTGCAGGCGTGCCCGACAGCAACTTGAATATCGCGCCGGTCAGCACCCAGGCGGGGACCACGATGCGACAAAGAACCATGCCGATCTTGCCGCGAACTGAGCCTGCCATGTCGATGCCTCGGTTGGGGTGAAGGGGGTTACGACGAGCGACGGCTTGGGCGCTCGGGGCGAGATGATGATCGCTCGCGATCACGATCGAGTCCCAGGATCATATCCACGCCGTTGGCGGCCCGGCCTTTGGCGGCGCCGCTTCTCGGACCTCACCCGGTCGCCCATCGATACCCGCCGTTACAATGGGTCGCTCTTGTGGTAGATTGCCCCGGCCGCGACCCCACCCGTGGCTCGTGGATGGCCCTAGGGCTCGTGTTCACAGTGGTTTGCGCTACGGCTCCGGGCGGGGTCGGCCGATGATTCTCTAGTGGTCCGGACCGGTGACCGCGCTGTGGGGAGTGAGCGCACCGCAGCGGAGCGTCTCGACTCAATCTCGCACGTACTTGCTTCAGACGAGGTAACGATGGCCCTTGAGGTGCGCAAGCCGATAACCCTCACCGTGTCGTGGGATGAAGCGCAGCAGCGCGCCGAGGCCGAGCTCGAGCCGGTGTTCGTCCCTATCAGCCCTTACGCTGACGACCGCGGCTGGTCGTTGATGAATCTGCTGGCCGGTGCAATGAGCGAACAAGGGCAGATTAATTTCTCGATGCAATATCCCGGTGTGGTCAAGGCCTGGCATCGACACGACAAGCAGACGGACTTCTGGATCTGCGCCATCGGCCATATCAAGGCGGGCATGTGGCGCGAGTCGGACGGCGTGGCGTGGATGTGCGTGTTCGGCAGTCGGAACCCCGGGGTGTTGATCATTCCGCCGCCGTTGTGGCACGGGGCGGCGACGGTCGGGCCGGAGTCGGCCGGCTTGTTGTACTACGTCACGCACGCCTATGACGCGGCGCATCCCGACGAACATCGCCGGGCTTGGGACAGCGTTGAGGGATTTCCCTGGGCGACGAGACACGGGTAGTTCAGGCCAGGCCTACGGGAAGGGAAGCGGGGATGGATCGTCGAGTGATTGCGGTTCTATTGGCTGGGACATTGCGTCCGCCGCCGCTGCGCGAAGCGCTGGGCCGGCCGATCGTGTGTCTGCCGCTGGGGCGCAGCGGCACGTTGTTGGACGCGTGGCTGGAGGCATTGCGCAGCATCGACGAGCTGGCCGAGATCAGGGTCGTTCTGAACGGGCGACCAGATGTGGAGGCGGTCAATGCTGCAATGAGCCTGGCGCCGTGGCGTCCACGCCGTGGCAAGCGCAGCGGACCCAACGTGCGGTGCGTGGCCGAGCCCAAAGCGTGGCGCGGGCCCGGGGGCATCCTTCGCGATGTGACCGACGATCTGGATGGCGATGACGCGGTGATCATCATCGAGGCGCTGCGACTCCCGCCGCTGACGCTGAGGCCGCTGGTCGATGCCTTCACCAAGGCGTTCGACGGCGTTGTCGGGCTCGTGGGGCGGGATCAGCCGGGGGGCATCTACGTGTTCCGTCAACGAATCCTGCAACAAGCCTCGGCCATCGGGTATTGCGACCTCAAGGAGCAGCTCGTTCCCACGGTAAGCCGAGGCGGGGCGAAGATCACGACGGCGCCGTTGGGCGAGGTCGGCTACACGATCCGCGATCGCGCTGACTACCTCTCGGCCGTGCGGGCAAGCCTGGCCCAGCCGCCGGGCCTTGATCCGCCCACGCGGATTTCCGGGGCGGCTGCGGTCTCCAGCTCGGCTCTCCTGGAGGGGTTCTGCGTGATCGAGCCGGACGCGGTGATCGGCGAGGGGGCGGTGGTGCACGACTCGGTGGTGTTGTCGCAAGCGGTAATCGGCGGGGGCGCGATCGTCAGTCGCAGCGTCATCGGCTCGTCCGTCGCCATTGCCCCACATTGCCGTATCGTGCAGAAGATCGTGTGTGAGCCGAGGCTTACTTCGGCGGAGTCGGCCTTCGCGCACCGGGCGTTGGCGGGATAGTTGTAGCAAAGGAGGCGCACAAAGCGTGAAACTGTACCCGAGGCGAACGTGGAAGCTACGCGACTTTGCGCTCCTGAGCGCGATGCTCGGGGTGGGTCTCTGGGCGCATCGCCAGCCGCTGGGCGACATCATCGCCATCGGAATCCGTGATGAAGAACAGTCGCACATCTTCCTGGCCCCGATTGTCGCGGCCCTGCTGCTCTGGCTGAGACGGTCGCGCCTGCGCTACGTCCAGCTCACACCCAGCCTCCTCGGCCCGCTTGTGGTCTTGGCGGGGTGGCTTGTCAGTTGGTGGGGGTTTGAGTCCGGCACGCAGATCGCCTGGCACGGCGGCGCGGTCCTTAGTTTGCTGGGGATCGTGCTGTCGATGACCGGACCCGCACCACTGGTGATGTTTGGACCGGTGCTGGCGGTCCTCGTGTTCTTCCTTCCCGTGCCGGGACAGCTTCGCCACCAGATTGCCCTGCCATTGCAGGAGTTCGCTACGACCGTGACCCACACGCTCCTTCAGCTCATCGGCGTCGGCGCGATCAAGAGCGGCAACGTGCTGATCATCAACGGCGAGGAGGTCGCGGTAGGTGAGGCGTGCAACGGCATGAGGATGGTCTTCGCGCTGACGCTGGTCGTGTATGCGTTCGCCTTCGCCACGCCGCTGCGCGCAAGCGCCCGCGCCCTGCTCATCGGTCTGAGCCCGCTGATCGCCATGCTCTGCAACGTGATTCGTCTCGTCCCGACCAGCCTGATCTTCGGGTACGGCTCCGTGGACGCTGCCCAGCGATTCCACGATATCTCCGGCTGGGTCATGCTGCCGGTGGCGCTGTTCATCCTGATCGCGGTCCTGCGTACGTTCCGTTGGTTGGAGTTCCCGGTTACCTCACTTCGATTGGCCAGCCAATGACGAGACTCGCGCGCACCTTTACCCGAGTACAGTCCATCTCTCCGTGGTTGAGTCTGGTGGTGCTGGTGGGGATGTCGCAGGCGTTGCCGAACCGCGCGCAGTTCAATCCGCAAGCTCAGCTGCGGCAGGCGGAGGTAGCGGCGGCAGTGCAGGCGGCGCCGCGACTTATAGGGCCATGGGTGGGCGAGGACGAACAAGTCTCGCCACAAGCACAAAAGCTGCTGCGCCCAAACGCCCTGCTGAGCCGAACCTATCGACGCCCCGGCGGGCCGCGCGTTCACGTGTTGGTGGTCCATTGCTCCGACGCCCGTGACATGATCGGCCACTACCCCCCGGTCTGTTACCCCAGCTCCGGATGGATCGCCGCCCCCACCCAAGGGTCCGATGACGACCAGCTGGCGTTCGCCGGACGGACGCTTCCGGTCCGGGTGTACCGGTTCCGCCGTCTGCGCGACCACGGCCGGGAGGAACAGATACGGATCTTCAGTGCCTTTGTCCTACCGGACGGAACGGTGACCCGCCTCATTGACGATATCAACCAACAGTCGCAGCGCCTGGCCGTGTCCGTCCAGGGCGTGGCCCAGTTGCAGGTGGTCACCTCCGGCCGAATCGACCGGGCCGAGGCGGTCCAGGCCGCCTCTGAGGTGCTGCTCGGCCTGGGCGATCTGTTCGACGCGTTGAGAGTTCCACAGGGAGAAGACGGTGACGCATAAGCCTGATCTCAACGACCTCGCCCAGCGGTATCCCGTGGCCGTGCTCGTCGGCGGTGATTTCAATAGCGGCCCGACCCCGGGTGACGCACCGTCGCTGTGGGCGGTCACCAATGATCGCCTTCGCGGTCGCTGGCGACTGACGTTTATCATCGGCGCGATCCTCAGCGCGATCCTCGCTTGTGCGGGCTACCTCTCCACCGGCCCCAAGTACGTCAGCACCGCCGCCATTCGCGTGGCCCCGCGCCTTCGCGTCACCCTTACGCCGATCCAAGAAACCGGCCGGCTCGATCATTTCTCCGCCTTCGTCGCCACGCAGGAGCAGCTTATCCGCAGTCGCCGGGTGCTGGAGACCGCGGTCAAGGATGAGCAATTCAAGCACACCGCCTGGGGCAAGGGGCCCGATGCATTGCTTGAGTTGGATCGCCACCTCGAGGTCGATTCAGATCGCCACAGCGAGCTGATCTATGTCAGGGTCGAGGCCGACTCGCCGCAGCTCGCACAAAGCGCCGTCAATGCCGTGGTCAAATCGTACTACGACATCTACGGCAGGGTGGGCGGCGACGAGATCAATCAAACGCTTCAGGAACTCGACGATTATCAGGCGAAACTGCGTCGTGATCTGCGGGCCAATCTCGCCGAGAAGCAGCGTGTCCTCTCGCGGTACGAGACGTCGAACCTTCGCGAACTGCAAAGTCTCAAGCTCCACAAGATTACGGATGTTCAAGAGCAGGTCTCGCAAGCTCAAGTCACGCTGGCCCAACTTCAGTTGCACGAGTCCAGCGGCGAGACAAACACGCCCGCCGCGTTGGGGGCGACGCTTCGGTTGCTTCAGTCGTTTGATCCGAAGCTGGCCCAGCTCAGGGCCCGGCGCGACGAGGCCGAGACCGAGTTCAGGTTCATCAGCCAGCGATTCCAGCCGACCTCCTACGCCTATCGTCGATCCGAGCAGGACCTGCAGGCTGCGCAACATGTGTTCCAACAGCGCTACACCGAGACGCTCAGGCGCTGGCAGGAGCAGGGCGGCGCAGGTTCCGACGGCGGCCCAGTCGCCGCCCTGACGCCGAAGGGGTTGGGAGCTCAGATCGAATCGCTCAAGCAAAGGGCCGCCGTGTTGCGCGAGGAGTCCCGCCAGATCAGTCACGACCTCCAGGCGCTCGATGAGCTTGGGCTCCAGGAAGAGCGACTCCAGAATGACCTGGATCGCGCCTTGGGACGAATCCAGCAGTTGGAGCTGGAGGAGTCTTCGGTTCGATCCGGGCGCATCAACGTCGCGCAGTGGGGCTATCTTCCGCAGGCGCCGCAGCGCGACGCGCGAACGAAACGCGCCCTGTTCGGCGCCGTCGCCGGCCTGCTGCTGAGCTTCGGTTTCTTCTTCGTGCTGGGAACGCTCGATCGGCGCACGTTCGATACGTCACAACTTGATGAAATTGCCAAGGACTTCTCAGCGCCGTGCCTCGGTGTGTTGCCTGACCTGACCCGCACGTTCGCCGAGGCTGAATCGCGCGACGTCGCTGCTCATTGTGTGCATCAGATCCGCAATCAGATCGAGATTGCCCGTCCGCCCCGTGACGGCTACGTCCTTGTCGTCACCAGCCCCTTCCAGGGCGATGGTAAAACCAGCATCGTCATGGCCCTGGGGTGGTCGTATGCCGCCTCCGGTCATCGCACGTTGATCGTGGATTGCGACCTCGTCGGCCGGAGTCTCACCCGACAACTGGGCATGGTGGGGCAAGACGGACTGAGGGAAGCGCTGTCGTCGCACCATATCCACGGCATGATCGTCCCCCTCGCTGCGCCGGGGCTGAGCGCCTTGCCCGTCGGGTGCGATCCTCACTTCCGCTCCGAAACCCTGCGCCGGGCCGACCTTCAGCTCCTGTTCGATTCGATCCGCGATGCCTTCGACATCATCATCGTCGACACCGGTCCCATGCTCGGCAGCTTGGAGAGCACGCCGGTCACCGCTTCGGCCGACGGCGTCGTCCTCTCGGTGCGGCGTGGGCGATCGCGCGACCGACTCGACGAATGTCTCCAACGCCTCAAAGCGGTGGGCACGCCGTGCCTTGGCGTGATCCTCAATCGCGCTGTTCGCTCCCAGTGTGATCGCTACGTCTCGGAGGCGTCGCTGGCCGCCGCCGATCACGAGCGCCGCGACGCGCCCGCTGGAGCCCCGGATCCCGTCTCGATCATTCGCACGGGCGAGGACGAGACCAGTGCGCTGATGCGGGCCATGGAGTCCGCCTCGCCCTTGCACCGTCGCCGCGACCAGACTCACGATGCCGCATGAATCAGACGCGCCAATCTCCACCCGCCTTGCCGCAGACGCGGTCCCCAACCGGCGTTGACCGACCTGACCCCAAATCGCCGACGATCTGGGGACTGTCACCCCGGCAATTGCACGACGCGTTCTGGACCGCGCGCGGTGTTCAGCCGGTGCGCCGAGGCGAGGCCGCACCGCTCCAGCGCGCCGCTGATCTGTACCTGCTCATCGAGCCCGATCAGTTGGCGATATTTGATCTCGCCTCCCTGAGTGATCGACTGACGTGGCGCCGCGCCGCGGTGACGCGCCTTCGCCTGATCGATCAGGACGTGCAGCACTATTCCGAACAGGTCATCCTCGACGACCGCGGTCTTGTGCAGCGCATCGAGCGGCGCTACCGTCCACAGTCGCATCGCTCCTATCGCGTTGCCCTCACCCCCAACCGGCGCCTGGCGCGGCTCTGGATTGCCGCGACCTCCGCCCGCACCGGATGGGATCGGGTTCGACGGGCCGTCGCCTGGTCCCGTGTCGACCATTGGCGCTGCCCCGGCACCGTGTTCGACGAGGGCGATCCTCAGCAGGTGTGCCGCTTTCTCGATACGCTCGTTGAGACCTGGACCTGCCCCGCCCAATCGATCGAAGGCATTGACGAAATCGAGCCCGGCGTGTGGCGCCTCGCCGATCAAGTGCCAGTTGACGACGCCGTTCGACTCGGCCCACTGTGGTTGGGGTGGACCACCACTCCGACCGAACAACGATGTCTCATCGGCCCCGGTTGGACTGCCGATGCCGGCGAGCTTGACCATCTCGCCCCATCCCCGGCGACGCGGCGTGACATCAGCCAAGTCGAGCCGAGCGAGACGGATCGACAACCAGGGGTCATCACAAGGCCGTGGACGTATCGCGTTATCAAGCGCGCCGTCGACGTCGGCTTCAGCGCCGTGGTCCTGATCGCACTGCTCCCGCTGTTCGGTCTGATCGGACTGATGATTTGGCTGGAGGACGGCCGGCCGATTCTGTTTGCTCATCGCCGCCAGGGCCGGCACGGGCGTGTCTTTCGTTGCCTGAAGTTCCGCACCATGCAGGTCGATGCCCACCAGGTCGCGCGTCAACTGGATACCTACAACCTTTGCGACGGTCCGCAGGTGTTCATCAGGGACGATCCGCGCGTCACCCGGATCGGCCGTGTTCTGCGTCGCACGAATCTCGACGAGCTGCCCCAGTTCTTCAACGTGCTGCGCGGCGAGATGAGCGTTGTCGGGCCTCGGCCCAGTCCCGACGACGAGAACCAGTATTGCCCAGCCTGGCGCGACGTTCGCCTCAGTGTTCGACCCGGCATCACGGGGCTTTGGCAACTCAAACGCCGGCGCGAACCGGGTGAGGATTTCCAGGAGTGGATCAAATATGACATTCAGTACGTGCAGCGGGCCGGCCTGAAGCTGGATATCAGCATCATGCTGCGCACCATGGTGATTATGCTGACTGGGAGGGGCTCCACATGCGATTGACGAGACGCGGCAAACGCCGATTGATCCTGTTATTGGCGGTTGCGCTGATCGGAAGCGCCGGCGTGTTCGTGTTCAAGGCGATCGGCCACGCTCAGCAGAAGCGCCTCCTCGCTGCGGCGCGGGTCTCGGGGCTCGCGGCCTACGACCGGGGCGACTACCAGGCCACGCTCGATGCGTTGAAGTATTACATCCAGTACGAGCGGGACGACGTGGACGTGCTGTTACCCTTCGCCGATGCTCGGAGCCGGCTTCCGCTGGCCAACAACAAGCATCTGCACGAGGCGGTCAGCTATTACGCCTACGGGTTCGACTTGCTCGAGCAGAATCCGGATCATCCGGATCGCGAGCGCCGGCAACGTGAGGCGTTAGAGGCGCTGCTGGGATTGCGGGAGGCGCTGGGGCATCGCTTCGAGTTGCTTCAAGTTGCCCAGCAGCTTTTGGCATTGGACGCCGACCACGTCGGGGCTTTGCGGGCCAGGGCGGGGGCGCTGTTTGCTGATCGGCGCTTCCAGGACGCAGCCCCGGTGGTGCAGCGGTTGATCCATCTTGAGCCGAACGAGCTCCGCTGGCGGCAATGGCTGCTGCAGATGATGCGGCTGACGGGCGAGCCGGAGCGTCGCCGCCTCGCCCAGTGCGATGCGTGGATCGCCGAGCACGTTGAACAAAACCAAGCCCAGTTCCGCTTGCTCAAGGCTCAGCTCCTGGCCGATCTGGGTCGCGTCGATGAGGCTGCGGACGAAGCAGCGCGTGCGGCTGACGTCGGCGTCAATTCGTTACCGATCCTTCAGCAGCTCGTAGGACTGCTCGACGCCCTGGGAAGCCATGATGCGGCAAGTCGGGTCATCGCCGAGGCCAAACAAGAATTCGCCGACGAGCCGTGGGTGCGGCAGGCGGCGGTGCAACGCTTATTCAGAAACGGGCGGACCGACGACGCGTTGGCCGAGCTGGCGGAGGCTGAGCAACACTTTCAGCGGTTGGACCCGATCCTGCTGCGCCTCAAGGTCTTGGCGTTGATCGAGCAACAGCGACCGGACGAAGCCGCGACCGTGCTCGGGGCGTTGGCGGACGTTCAGGGGCGTGACACGTCAGCGGACGCCGATCGCGCCTGGGCCGAAGCGCTCCTGGCGAGTTTGCGATGGAACAGATCGGACCGACAGTCGATCATGGCCAGCTATCGCCGCGCAGCCCAGTTGAACGCGCACGACCCCGTATTACCGTTACTGATTGGCATCGCGCAGACCGATCTGGGCGAGCACGCGCTCGCCTTGCAGTTCTATGCGCAAGCGTATGAGCTGGACCGCAACTGGGTGGGGGCGGGGATCACGTACGCTCGCGCCCTGTTGGCCGCGGGGCGGTTCGAAGCAGCGTTCGTCGTGGCCCGTGATATCGGCGCGAAAGCTCCGCCGTGGCGCGTCGAACCGTATCTGCTCTATGCCGAGGCGTACCTTGCCTTGCAGCGTATCGGGCGCTCGCCGAACGTGACTGATCGGGGCACCGGCCGGCGCTTGGACATCGTGGTCATGCTCCAGCAGTTGAGCGAACAGTTGCCTGATCATCCGCAGGCGACGTCGCTGCTGGCTGAGGCGTACGTGCTCAAGGACCAGCCCGCCGACGCCGCGGCGCTGATGACGCAACACGTCAAGGCCGACGAGCCGAACGCATCGGTGTTGTTGGCCCTGGCGGACGTCAGCCGACGGTATGGGCTGCGCATGGAACTCCCGCTGCTGCGTCGAGCCCACGCCGTTGATCGGAACAACCTTGCGACCATCTTTGGCGAAGCGGATGCACTAGCCGCCGCCGGCGACGCAGATGCCGGCCTGGCGCTGCTCGATCGCGCTTTGACCTCCCTGGGGCCGGCGCAAGCCAACGATGAGACGACGCACCGCGAATATGTTCGATTCCTCCTTCGGACCAAGCGCCCAAACGCGCTGACCGAACTCGAATCGCTCGCTGATCAGTTTGACGACTCGCCGTCCATTCAAACGTTCGTTCTCGCTCAGTCGATCGCATGGAACAATTTGTCGCTGATCGACAAGGCAATCGCGAACCTGCAAGCGACGCTGGGCGAGCAGTCGCAACAGGTCCGCCTGGCCCGCGCCGCCCGATTGCTTCGTGACGCGGCTGACAACGAGCAACGCCTGGCCGAGGCCGTGGTGCTGATCACCGGCGTTCTGGAGCAATCGCCGCAATCCCTCGCCGCGCTTTCATTGTTGGCCGAGGCGTACACCCGCACCCCCGACGGGTCGACGCAACAGGCGATCGACTATCTCCAGCAAGCGGTTGATCTGTATCCTGCCCAGGCGTCGCTCTATCCCCGATTGATCGCGTTATTGCAACAGCGCGGCGATTTCGACGCCGCCGCGGTTTACCTTCGGCGTCTGTCGGAGCTGGCCGCACTGAATGTCGGCCTCAAGCGGGTCGAATTGCGCTTGCTCCAATCCCAAGGCGACTTCGAGACCGCCTTGGTGCGGGCCGCCGCCCTTGCTGGTCATACTGCGGCGGAAACCGATCAGCTGGCGCTGGCCGCGATGTATCAGCGCACCGGCCGGGACGACGAAGCTGAGCCCATCTACCAGACTCTTTTGTCGCGCCCCGATCGCAGCGAGCTGGTCGTCGTCGAGGCGGCGGATTTCTACGCTCGGATCGACCGGTTCGACGAGGCCGTCGCGCTGCTCACGTCGCTCAATACGGATGAAGTTTCGGCTGATGCCGCCACAATGATCGGCAGCCTCTATCACCGGCATGGAAAGACGCAACAGGCTGAATCGTGGCTGCGCAAGGCCGTACTCGGGAAGCCGGGTCACGCCGAGGCTTGGCACGCGCTGGCGCGTCTTTACTTGTCGGTCGATGACACGTCGCAGGCCTATGCGGCAGCCCAATCCGGTCTTCGCGCCGCGCCCGATCATGCCTCCCTGCAAGCGATCGTTGCCATCGCCGCCATGCGCCGTGACGACGCCCCCGTGCACAGCGCTCTGGAACTGCTCAGCGAACTGGGGGGCGACAGCGAAAATCTCGCCTCAACCTTGCGCCTCTTGGAGCAGATCGAGCTCATCGACGGCCGGCCCGCGCCGAGCGACGAAAATCTCGACGACGCCCGCCGGCTTGTGGCCGAGCACGCGAGATTCCTGCCCGCATGGCTCTTGGCGATTACGCTGCACGTGGAGGCGGGCCAAGTGTCTGATGCCGCCGACTTCGCACGCCGCGCCAATGGGCGATTTCCCACCCAGCCCGAGCCGGCCCAATGGGCCACCCAATTGCTGATGGCCGCCGGTCGCTGGGACGAAGCGCTGGCTGAAGCTGAGGAATGGCGCCGACGGTCAATGATCGATCCTTTCCCTGCCGACGTGGCGGCGGCGACCATCCTTATGGAATTGACCCGCTACGACGCCGCGATCGATCGACTTGAGCCCTATACGCAACGATTGTTGCGTGAGGGCGACGACCATCCCGATCGGCTCGCGCTGTGGGTTCGCGCGCTCCTGCTGGGGGGTCGTTTTGATCAGGCAGTGTCGATCGTCGAGCCGTTGTTTGGCGACGAAGCATGGCGGCGACAGTGGCTGGCACTGGCGCGTGTCGTCGATATCAGCACGGCCGCCGAGGCGCTCAACGTGATCGAACCATCGATGCTGCGTGAAGGGGCGGACCTACTCCGGCTGGCCGTGGCGTTTGACGCGCTGGCGGTGCGCTCCGCACGAGCTGAATACTTTGATCGTGCCGATGCGCTGGCCCTTCGCGCGGCCCGCGATCCCAAGCACGCGGTCGATGCGTTGCTCGTCAGGGGCCGCATTGCCGAGGGCCGAGCGGATTGGACCGCGGCTGAGCAGTTGTATCGCCGGGTTATTTCCGACCAGCCGGACAACGCCGCGGCGCTAAATAATCTTGCCTTCGTGATCGCGCAGTCCCCGGCTCGCTCCTCCGAAGCGTTGCCATACGTCGAGCGCGCAGTTGCGCTACAGCCCCAACAGCCCGACATTCTGGATACGTATGCGACGGTCCTTCACGGGCTGGGGCGGTTGGATGAAGCGCACGAAGCGCTGACGCGAGCCTTAGCGCGTCGCCCCGCGGATGTCGCGATCCGCTTGAACCTCGTCGAAACGATCCTGGCCCAGGGGCGACTCGACGATGCCTGGCGAATGTTGCAGCGAATCGAGCGTACACTCAGTCGTCGGCCGCAGGGCGATCCGCGGCACCTCCGGCGGGCTGAGGCTTTGCGTCGTCGGCTGAACGATGCCCAGACCGCCGCCGCCGTTTCCGACCCGCAATGACGCGGTGACCAGCGCCGCCGTTCCCCTACGAAGTGACATCGCGTATTATGACGAGAGAGCTTCCAATGTCAGTCTGCAAACAGCCATCAACCGATCCTGAACCGCGATCCGCTCGGAGTGATCGACCATGAAGGGCGTGATTCTGGCCGGCGGGCTTGGTACGCGGTTGCACCCTTTGACGGGGGTGACCAACAAGCACTTGCTGCCGATCTACGATCGGCCGATGATCTACTACCCCATCCAGTGCCTCATCAACGCCGGACTGCGCGAGATCATCATCGTCACCGGCGGCGAACACGCAGGCGACTTCCTCAAGCTGTTGGGTAATGGCAAGAAGCTCGGCATCCGCGAGCTGCACTACACCTATCAGGAAGGTGAAGGCGGTATCGCCGACGCGTTGCTCCTGGCGGAGGACTTCGCCGAGGGTGACAAGATCTGCGTCGTACTTGGCGACAACATCATCGAGAAAAATATCCGTCAGCCGGTGGGCGAGTTCTTCACCCAGCCCAGCGGGGCGAGAATCCTGCTGAAGGAAGTTTCCGATCCGCAGCGCTTCGGCGTGCCGCGCATCGAGGACGGGCGCATCGTCGAAATTTTGGAGAAGCCGGCCGATCCTCCCAGTCACTATGCAGTCACCGGCATCTATATGTACGACAACGACGTCTTTGACATGGCGCGCAATCTCGAGCCCAGCGCACGCGGCGAGCTGGAGATCACCGAGGTGAATAACGAGTACATCCGTCGCGGCGATCTCACCTACAGCGTGCTTGATGGTTGGTGGACCGATGCCGGCACCTTTGAGAGTCTGCATCACGCGAACTGTCTCGTAGCCAAGGGCGGGGCGAATCACGTCGAGGATGCCCTCCCGACGCCGGCGCCGTTGACCACCGAAAAGTAGGGAGTTCGACGGCTATGGCGGGTAGCGAGCGACGGATTCTCATCACGGGCGGGGCGGGGTTCATCGGCTCCAACTTCGTGCGCTTCGTGATGCACGAGCGCCCAAGATGGCGCATCGTCAACTACGACGCCCTGACCTATGCGGGCAACCCGGCCAATCTTGCGGACGTCGCCGATGACCCGCGCTACGAATTCGTGCATGGCGACATCCGCGATCGTGACGATTTGGTTCATGCGCTGTCGGGTTGTGACAGCGTCGTTCACTTCGCGGCCGAATCGCACGTCGATCGCTCGATCGCCGATGCGAGCCCGTTCGTGTCCACCAACGTGCTGGGTACGCAGGTGCTGCTGGACGCTTGTCGCGAACTGGGAACGATCGAGCGCTTCGTTCACATCGGCACCGACGAGGTGTACGGCGAGCTGCCGTTGGACCGGCCTGATCTGAAGTTCACCGAGCAGACGCCGCTGAAACCCAATAGTCCATACTCAGCTTCCAAAGCGGCCGGTGATCTGCTGGCGCTCTCGTATCACACGACGTTCGGCCTGCCGGTCGTTGTCACGCGCTGCTCGAACAACTTCGGCCCGTATCAATATCCCGAGAAGGTGATTCCGCTTTTTGTAACGAACCTGATCGATGGTCAGAAGGTGCCGCTCTATGGCGATGGGCTGAACGTGCGCGACTGGCTGCACGTGATCGACCATTGCGAGGCGGTGCTGGCGGTGTTGGAGCGCGGTGAACTTGGCGAGGTCTACAACATCGGCGGCAATAACGAACAGAGCAACATCAAGCTCACGCACACGATTCTTGATCTGATTGGGTGTGGTAAGGACATGATCCAGCCGGTGGAGGATCGGCTCGGCCACGACCGCCGCTACGCGATCGACTCGACGAAGATCCAAAGTGAGCTGGGCTGGCGAGCGACGCGCAGCACCTGGCCCGAGGCGCTGGCCCAAACGATCGACTGGTACAAGTCGAACGAATCCTGGTGGCGTCCGCTGAAGCAGCGCACCTCACCAACCGTCGCATGACGGCTGAAGAAGTTCACCATAGACCCAGCTTCATAGAAGACACGGATGACGCGGTCAAGTCGTGCGCTGTTGCCCCTGCTTCACCTCCGTCGCCAGCGCCAAACGACGCAGGAAGTTGATAGTACGAAGGCGCCGGGTCTGCTCACAGTTTCGAAGCGAACATCGCTTTGTAATGCCGGTACCACTCGCTCTGAAACCGTTCCGCCGGGTCGTATTTCTTCTTCAACTTTAGAAACTCCACGAATTGAGGATAACAGGTTTCTAGCTGGCAGCGCGTCGCCCATCGGTGATAGGTCAGATAGTAGCTACCGCCGTGCTGGATGCCGCGATCGATCAGTCGTCTGAAGTGATGGGCGGCCCGTTCCTTGCCCGCTTGGTCATGATCCACGTGAAGATTGAAAATCACGCAGGCGTATGGCTTCTTCGCCCAGGCGAGAAAGCTCTCATCATCCTTTTCGATGAGCCGAACCGTGCCGTAAATGAGGTTCACCTGACGCTGCAGAAAATCATTCCGTACGTCGCTTAGGAATTGGACGAGAGCGTCGCGCGGCACGTAGATTTCCGTGATCATCTCCGAGCCGCGGGCCTTGACGCTGAGTTGCTCATCCACGCGCTGGTGATAACCATCAACGTAAGCACTCAACTGATGTGTGTCTGACCAGTAGATCTGCCCCGACGTCGACAAATAGTGGCGAGTGTAGTCGTCAACGGCCTGTTTCTTTTGAGAATGGGAAAGGTAGTACAGTTGGCGCCAATCGTTTTCATCTAAGACCTTCTGTCCATTCGGCATCGGCGTGCTGTCGTCGACCGGCCGATAGCATGAAAACACGCCCTGGTGTAAGTACTCATCGTGACCTGCCGCGATGGAATACTGAAAATCACCGTAGAGGAATCCTGCTCTGATTCGCTCGTCAAACGATGCCATCAGTTCATCCACCTCGAGTATGCTGACCACGCGCTGTAGCTTTTGACGCGGCATCAAACGCAGCGTCACTCCTACGAGTATGCCGAACAGTCCGTACCCCCCAATCGCCAGAGTGAATAACTCACGGTTTTCCCGACGACTGCATGTTCGAACATTGCCGTCGCCGTCGACCAGCGTAAATGAAACTACGTCGTTGATAATGGGTTTTAGCCGCAGCCCGCGACCGTGAACGTTGGCGGCGAGCGCCCCACCGATGCTCAACCGATCAGCGCCAGTCTGTTTCTGAATAATGCCCCAATGCCGCGATTGACCGACCTGAACTCGAAGCAGATACTCGATCAGTTCCGGCCACTCGATACCGGCCTCGACTTCAATCTCACCCTTGTTATCGTCGTACTGCAAGATGTGGTTCAATCCCCGCATGTCAATGAGCGTAGTCTGGTCACCGAACTGCTGACCACCCATTGCATGGCGACTTCCGGCGATACTAATCGATCGACCCTCGCGCTTGCAGGTACGCACGACCGATCGCAGCGCATCGATCGAAGTTGGACGTTCGATTTCATGGACGCGCGTGGCGTTGAGTTGAGAATGGACGTCATTAACCAGCACATCTCTCGAAGCGCGATTTGCCCACAACTGTGGGTGTTGTCCGAGACTGAGGGCGGCCCAGGCGGCGCCAGTTCTCTGAATAAACTCTCGTCGTTTCATGTCGCTTCACCGCTTACCGACATTTCCCATTGAAACTTCGCCCGGCTACACCGCTGAGCTGTCCGGGGGCGAGCACGAGTGTAACGCCCCCCGGAAACGCAGGTTCCAGTCGCTTGCTTCGGACGGGAATCGATGGTGAAAGGGGCGAGTCCTGCCCCATGACGGTGACCGGGAGGCCGTGTCGGGCCCCTTAGGTAGGGGTGGGGACAGATTGACGTCGCAGATCCTTCGTCGTTTGTTGGAGCGGTTCGCACCTGTCATATCGGCACTGCCCTCGGCGAGAGCAGGGGAAAGCGATTTGCGCCGCAGCTTCGGCGGTCGGCCGCAAAATCAAACAAGGCTGACGACGAGTCGCCAGCCTTGGACAGTTACAGTTGTGATCTTGTGTTTATGCGGTTGCCAGCAGTCTCTTTCGGCGAACGACGATGACGCCGGCCAGTCCCGCCAAACCCAGCGCCAGGGGCGCGGGCAGCGGTATGATCGATGCGTACTGGACGTGATCGATCTCGATCCCGCCGAACGAAGTCGAGAGAAACAGCGAGGCGATGCCGCCGGCGAACTCGACCCCGATGAAGCGATCCTCGTCCGTTTGGCCGGTATGGACCAGATCACCGAGCACGACCTCGAAGATCGACACGCCGTCGGCATCGAACGCTTCCAAGCGGAAGAGCCCGTCGATGTTGCCGTCGGTCCAAACGAAGCCGACGAGGGTGGGCAGACCGCCCAATGCCTCTTCATCGAAGGTGATGGTAAAGCCCTCGGTGGCCTCAAGCTGCCAGTAGGAGTGACCCTCGGAACCGCTGCCGTCGATTACGCCGTCATCAGCGTCAACGGAGTCGGTGAAGTTGCTAGGTTCGCGAATGATGCCGCCGTCGATGGTCACGCCGAGGATGTTCACCAGGCCGTCCTCGAAATCTTCCAGCGTGAAATCATCGATCCCAAGAAACGGGCTGTCGTCAACGCTCAAATACGGCGTGTCGGGATCGAAGATGAAAGTGGCTGATCCCGCATACGCGTTCTGTCCCGCCATCAGGCAGGATGCGAGCACGGTGATTCCCATTAGTACGGTCGTCTTCATCATGTGGCCCCTTTCCTGGGCTGTCTGGAGTCCTCTTCCCTCGCCACCGCCTGTGGATCGCTCACGCGAATCTCACACCAACCTACAGGTCCATGCGGCGGATCATTCCTCAGAGTTGAATATAGCCTGCGATCACGGCCCAGCCGGGACATTCCCACGACGCCGCCTCGAAATCTGCTTGCCTGGTCTGCCTACGAATACCAGACGGATCGTGGAAGGACCGAGAATGGTCCGGCCCGAGTCCTGCCGCCCTATGGGAGTGGCGCGCGTGGCCTGTCGGCGTCCGCTGGGGACCAACCGACCGCAAGACCGCGGATCGCGGTAGCATGTCGCGCATGCACCACCGCCTCAGATCAGTGTGCCTATTGATCCTCGCTCTGGCGGCTGTTTTTGCCAGCCCAATCGCCACCGCCCAGAACGATGAGTCCAACGCGCCCGAGACGCTGCTCAGCGCCGATGACACCGGTTCCAACACCGCTGCGGCGTCGCCATGGGTCCAGTACGTCGAGGACCATCTGCCCGATGTCCTCGTCACCAATGCGTTTCTGACACTGAAGGTCTGGCAGTGGATCGGCCTGGCCTTGGTCATCCTGCTGGGGATGGCTCTGGATCTGCTCGTGCGCGCGCTTTTGAGCGCGCTGGCCAACCGGCTGATCATCCGGCAGGGCGGCGAAGCCAAACCCGAGACACTGCACAAGACCGTGCGACCGTTCGGCTTGCTCGCGGCCGCGGCCCTGTGGCTGTTCTTGCTGCCCGGGCTGGGCCTGCACGAGACGGCGCTGCAGATACTTCTGGCTGCCGTCAAGTTCTTCGTCACCCTGGCCGGGGTATGGTCCGCCTATCGCGTCACCGATCTGCTCAGCGAGTTCTTCGCGTCCAAAGCGGCCAAGACCGAGACCAAGGTCGATGATCTTCTCGTTCCGCTGCTGCGCAAGACCGCGAAGATCTTCATCACCGCCTTTGGTCTGATCTACATCGCCGACAGCCTGCAGATCCAGATTGCCCCCCTCCTGGCCGGACTGGGCATCGGCGGCATCGCTTTCGCCTTCGCCGCACGCGATACGCTGGAGAATTTCTTCGGGTCCGTGACGGTGATCATCGATCGTCCGTTCCAGATCGGCGACTGGGTCCAGGTCGGCGACACCGAAGGCACCGTCGAGGAGTTGGGATTCCGCTCAACCCGCATTCGCACCTTCTATAACTCGCTGGTGACGATCCCCAACGGGAACCTCGTCCGCGACGTGGTGGACAACTTTGGGAAGCGCCGGTATCGGCGGTTCAAGACGCACCTGGCGTTGACCTACGACACACCCCCGGCCAAGATCGAAGCGTTCTGCGAAGGCATTCGCGAGTTGGTCCGGTGTCATCCCTACACGCGCAAGGACTACTACCATGTGTGGCTGAATGAGTTCGGCGCGTCGAGCCTGGACGTGCTCGTGTATGTGTTCCACGAAGCGCCGGATTGGCAGACCGAGCTGCGCGAGCGCCATCGGTTGATGCTGGACATCATTCGCTTGGCGGATCGGCTCGGCGTGCAGTTCGCGTTCCCCACGCAGACGCTGCATATGTACAAGGAAAGCCACGAGGCCGCGCACACCCCGGCGCCCCCGCCCGAGACGGAGTCGCAGCACCGAGCCGAGCGCGAAGGGCGCGGCGCGGTGCGCGAACTCGTCGCCAAAGCCGAATGGCGCCGCGCCAAGCCCGGACCCCACCTCATCTCCCAAACCCCCTCACTCGCCGACGATGACGACGACACGCAAATCGAATCCAAGATCGACGGGTAGAAGAACGTTTAGCCGTTGGGCTTGACCCAACGTCTTCTTTCACACAATTCACCGCATCGTTGCTTCCGCCATCACCCGCTGCTCAATCACCTCACAAATCAAGTGAATCATCACCTGATGCGCTTCCTGGATATGCGCCGTGTCATTCCCCGGCACGACGACGGCGTGATCGCACAGCGCCCGGCACGCCCCGCCGTCCCCGCCCAGCAGCCCGATCGTCGCCGCCCCACGCTGCTGTACGGTCTGAAGCGCGTTCACGATGTTCCGGCTGTCGCCTGATGTGGTCAGCACCAACAGGATGTCGACCGGTTTCACCAACGCCTCAACTTGCCGCGAAAAAACGGACTCGTATCCGTAGTCGTTCCCGATGCACGTGAGCACTGTAGGGTCGGCGTTGAGGCAGATCGCGCGCTGAGCGGGGCGATCGCTGCGATAGCGCCCGATCAGCTCCTGGGCCAGATGAAGCGCCTGCGCCGCCGAGCCCCCGTTGCCCGCGGTGTACAGCGTGCCGCCGGAATGCAGGCAGTCGTACACCTCAGCGGTGATTTCCGTGATTTGCCCGATCTGGTCACGGAGCGAACCGATCGCCGCCAGACTTCCGTCGATCCGCTGATTGATCCGTGCTTCGTCGTCCATATCGCTGGGCGGTCATTGTAGCTCACAATTCGAGCCTTCGAGTCCAACCGCCAGGCCACCGGACGCCGTGCCCCCGGCGGGTCAAGCCCGCCGGCGAAACACAACCCTCGAAGTCTTCCCGAATGCCAAGTGCCTCATGCCTTCTTGTCCGCCCTTGATGCCTCGATGCCTTTATCTCCGCACCTTCACCAGCACCGTTGCCTCCGGCCAGTCGCCCTCACCATCGATCGTAAACTCGATACTCCGCGTGCGCTTGCCCGGCCTCGCGCCCGCCGCTGCGGACACGCGCAGCTTCGCCCGCATCTTGTGAAGCCCGTGACTCGTCTGGAGCACGCTCAGTCGCACACCATCGGCGCTGCCCGGCCGATTTATTTTGCATCGCACCGGCAAACCAAGTTCCTTCGCAAAACTCTTCGCTCGCCCGAACCGCTGCATCGGCACCTCGACCATGATCGTCGTCGCCTCACCCGGCCCGATCGACACGCGATACACGTTCCGCTGTGCGTACGCATATCCCGCACCGCCGAGCACAACGACGACAACCGCCGCCACGACGATGCGTTGCAGGATCAAGCCACCCGACCGGTGTTTCGCTGGGAGTGCCGTCACCGAGCGTACTTCGACAAGAATCGCCCGACACTTTTCCAATAGCGGTCTAAGGGCAGGTCCCCGATCTCGTCCCGGACGATCGTTCCGCCGTTGGCGAGCTCGAAGCGTCCGATCCTGCGCGACAACGCGCCGGTGAAGGTGCCCTTCTCGTGACCGAACAGTTCGCTTTCGATCAACCCACTCGGCAAGGCAGCGCAGTCTACGTTGACGAGCATGCTGCCGCTACGTCCGCCTAGTTTGTGAATTGCCCTTCTAATAACTCCTTTCCTTTGCCGGTCTCACCGGTCAGAAGCACCGTTGAATCCGTGCCCGCCACTTGCTTGACACTTTGAAGAACCGCTCTGATGGCTGCGGAGGAACCGACAATTTCCTCAAACTCCGACTCGATCTCGGCTTCTTCCCGCAGGTACACGTTCTCGAGGTGACGCCGACGCCGCGAACTGCTATCGCCATGCCGGCACCACGCTGCAAACCCGCTGAAAGCGCTCTAGATTCGCCTGCCTTGGACCGTGATCTCCGCCATGAGAACCGGTGATGCGGCGAGCCGATCCCGCGCGATCACTTGCCCTGTCTTGCGATTGATGCGGCCGAACTCTAGCACTCCCGTCGGACAGCTCTGCACACATGCTGAGCAGCGAACACACTGGGGATCTTCCATGGGAATCCCTTTGTTGGCGAAGTTCATGACGTCGATGCCCTGGTGGCAGACGCTGGTGCACACGTTGCAACTGATGCACTTGGACTTCTCGGAGATGATGCGGAACTGGCTGAACCGGGCATAGATGTGCATCAGCGCCGCCAGCGGGCAGGCGAAGCGGCACCAGACGCGGCCGGAAAACCAGAAGTAAAACGCCACCCCGAAGATCCCTGCCCAGAGCAGATCGACAGACCAGACGTAGTTGAGATAACGCATCAGCCCGCCGATCTGAGATCCGTCGGCGCGTCTGCCGTCGAACAACAAGCTGTACGTTGCCGACGCCCAGCCGCCGGGAGCGATCCATGAGATTATGCGCAGCACGAGCAGCGCGGTGATGATCCATAGAAAAACCTGGCCGAGCAGATTTAGACGGTTGAACAACGGGCCGCGGGGCATCTTGTGCCGGTGCGCATCACCCATCGTTTCCGCTAGCGCGCCGCAGGAACATATCCACCCGCAGTACGCGCCCTTGCCCCAACGCCAAACGATCAGGGGAATGATCACAAACGTCTGCACGAGACTGATGATGAGCCATGCCCAGATAGGCTGGTAGGTGAATACGTTCCAGAACATCAGCGGCCACGCGAGAATGAAACCGACGCTGCGCCAGTATTCTCGCCCGTGGTTGTCCCATTGTGTCAGTGGAAACAGCGCATCGGCGACCGCCTTGCCGAAGCCGCCATCGAAGAGACCGTTGTGGCCCATCCACGGCAGCATGATGTACGGCAGCAGAAACAGTGGCACGCACTGGATCGCCATCAGCGTCAGCGTCTGGACTTTGACGTAAGGCGTTCGGCGGCGTTTGATCCGTTTGATGCCGAATATCACAATGCACAGGCAATAGGCCAGCGAGTACCAGAAACTCGGTTCCCGCATCGATAGCAAGATGGTGCCAAGCAGGTTCGACGGATTTGTCGGATCGACCAGATTAAACGGAAATAATTCGTTGTCCTTGAACCACCCCTTGAGTCCAAAGCCGGCGTCGCTCTTCCAGGAATACATCAAGACACAAAACGCAAAGAAGAACGCCAGGCTCAGGTAGGACAATGGTTTCCATTCGCCGTGGATACGAACACCGCTACGGCGGAAGAAATCCAGCGGCGCTTCTCGGCCGATCATGATGAAGACGGCTTGGGCCGTGATCGTCTCGTCGGGTCCTTGGGCATTTGTGATGATCACCTCACCGTCGTTGATCTCCTTGGCGTGACTGGACATCATCAGCCGAAGCGCACCCACACGGCGGTGAAACGGCTTGCCGCAGCCGGGACATTCTCCGTCGGCGGGGTATCCCCTGAGCTTTCCACCGCACCCTTCACATTCGTCATCAGTAGGCCGATCCGGGATGAACGGTCCCGCGGCGGTTGCCACCAACTCGTCGGTGGGCTGCTCGACCCCGACATCGGCGTCAGCCTGCGCCGCCAGGGCGTTGATCTTGTCGACGTTCTCCGGCTTGGGTCGGCTGAACTGCGCTTTTCGGTAACTCAGCGTGACCTTGGAACCACAGGACGTCAGCGCGATGGCGGTCTCCAGCGCGTTGTCGCCCCCGCCGACCACGACAATGTCCTTGCCGCAATAGTCCTTGGGATCATGCAGGCGGTTGTAGACGATGTCGCGGTCTTCACCCGAGATGCCGAGCGTCCGGTAGTTGCCCGACCGTCCGATGGCGACAATCACGCGGTGGGACCTGAGGGTTTCCGCGCCTTCTAGCTCGATCTCTAGCAGGCCGCGGCGACGGACGATTCTATCGACATGTGCTATCCGCGGCGTGATATCGCGCTGCTTGAGAAAATCCTGTAACTCCTCGACCAGCCCCTCCTTGACGTCTGATTTCGAGCCGAATTGGAGTTCGCCAGCCGGGGTCATATCCGTGGGGTAGGTGTAGATCGGCTTGCCGCGCGGGAAGTTGACGATCGTAGAGAACGGCTCCGATGCCTCGATGATTTCAGCCTTGAGCCCGGCGCGGCGGGCCTCGGCGATGGCGGCAACACCCGACACTCCCGCGCCCACAACGACGAGGTCGTACACATCCGGGTCATTGCGCGTACGTTGCTTGAAGGCTGGGTCTTCGACGATTGTGCGGACTGCTCTAGCGCCCGAATGTGATGAGAACTTCAGCAGCGGGATTCCGGTCAGGTCGCCGACAATGTAGAGACCCGGCACGTTGGTTGAGCCGTCCTCGTTGACCAACGGCCCCTTCTCAACGTGCCCCGCCGGCCACTGGGTGTGGAGCCACCTGATATATCGTTTGATCCGCGAGATCATGAATTGCATCGCCAGCCGCGGCCGTCAGCATAACAGGATACGTGCCTGTGTGGTTCGTGGACGGCACGTTCGCCATCTCATCGACGGCTACATGGAGCACTGTCACGCGGAACGAAATCACCAGGGATTAAAGAATCGACCCATGAGCCCGGAGAGGTTGACGTCAGATCAAGCCAATCAACCGGCGCACTACCGACAGCAGCTCGGCGGCATGCTGAACTCGTATCACCGGAGGGCCGCATGGATGTTCGGCTGAATAATGAAACAGCACGGCATTGGACCGAATGAAACAGCCTCAACCGATCCACGAGCCACGGTTTCAACGTTCACTATTCCTGAAATGCGCGGCTCATCCACCGACGATGGTTTGTTGGCGCGCGTTGCAACGTACAGAACAACACATGCGGCAGCCGCGACTATTCCTTGGCGGCACCAGAGACGGTGCGTTTCGCGCTCAGCAACGGCTTCACGATGAGCGCCCAAGGCCCGTTACGACACACCTGGCTTGCACGAGTAGTTCATCCTGACCTCTCAGGCACTTCGCTACAACGGAGTAGGAATAAAACGCGTGCTGGAGTAGGTTGGCCATACAGGTGGGTGGGCCACCATGTCCAGCGATAGCCACGATCCTGACGCGCGTATGTACGCCCTCCAGTGCATGGAAATCTGGGGCGGAAACGCAGCGATCCACAACGCAATTTCCGTCCCTGGTATTGATGCGTGGATCTCATCCGAACCGTACGATGGCGATGCGTATGGCGGCGACATTCACTACATCTCCACCTGCGGAGGCGGGCGGATATCGCGATTCGTGATCGCAGATGTCTCCGGCCACGGCGCACTCGTCAGCAGCGTCGCTCATCGGCTGAGGTTGCTGATGCGCAAGTACATCAACACGCTTGATCAGACTCGACTTGCCCTGGCACTGAACCATGAGTTCTTGCAACTGGCGGACCTCGGTGGATTTGCCACCGCGTTGCTCACGACGTATTTCGCTCCGACTGACCATCTCATTATCTGCAACGCCGGGCATCCACCACCGCTTTGGCGCCACGCTGCCACGGGAAACTGGGAGTATCTGGATCACGATACGCCTCACCGCACCACCACAGCGGTGAACTTGCCACTGGGGGTGATCGAGCCAACAGACTATGTCCAGTTTGCGGTCAAGTTAGCCAAGGGCGACATCGTGCTGATCTACACCGATTCGTTGATCGAATCGACGAACGAGAGAGGCCAGCAGCTTGGCAAACAAGGGCTGCTCGAATTGATTCGGCATCTGGAGTTTGATCAACCGCAGAATCTGCACCGGCAGCTGTTGGCCGCGGTGGCTGCTTATCACGGCAGGGCGCCACCCGATGACGATCAGACCTTGATGGTCTTGCACCATAACGCTGCCGACCCACCCAACCTGTCGTTTGGTCACAGGATGCGCATGATGGCCAAGATGCTCGGCCTAGTCGGCGACTGATGGGCACAAGCATTCCCGACAGTTGAGACGCATCACTGCTCTCCAAATCGCCGGGGCAACGGGGATCATAGTTGCACGATTCCGGTGGCAACGCACGCCGCCGGGGCAGGGCAATCGTCCGGTTAAACGGAATAAACGAGCCGGCGCTCCTGTTCACTCTACAGACTAGCGCGAGCTCGGCGCGTACGAGACGACGACACACCTGGCGTACCAGGATGAGTTGTTGCCGGCGTGTGTGGTCGTGCTTGCGACTCTTGAGGTCTGCGCCTGGATGCGTGATCCTTATCCATGTGATGATTCCGAACAGGCTGTGTATCGTGCTTGTTTTTGCTTGACTCGGTAATTGTGGTCAATATTGAGGCGTCGTCACGACGCGGAGGTGCTGCTGTGCTCAATTTCGAAGTACTTGAGTCCTCGGATCCGGCCGTTGATTTTCACATTGCCCGATCCAGGATCCCCGGCGGTTGGCTCGTCTACATCACCCATCCGACGAGCAGTGAAGCTGGATGCTGCTTCGTTCCCGATCCTCGGCATGAATGGGACGGATCGTCGCTCCCACCGGAGCAGGAAGTCAACGCAGAGTCGGGCATCCGACTGGCGAGTTCCTGACTTCGCATCCCGGTAGGGTTTCATTAGTTGTCCGCATCGGTCAAGCAAGCCTGCGGCAGTCGCCCGGTTCCATAACTCAATCGAATTCACGAAGCGGTCCGTGCCCTGCCAATAGCGAAATCTTGACCATTCTTTCCTCCCAAGCGCCCCTGCGACACACCTGGCAGGGGCGCCTTTTTCTTGTGTTGATGCCGTCACCGAGCTTGTGCGCATCGAGATCGAGCTACGCCCACATGATCCTTCACGCGAAAGCGGACGACGGTAGTCAGCCCACCGGCAACGCAGGCGCCTGGATCGGGCAGGGTGTGATTGGCATCGATCAAAACAAATGATTGAGCGAACAGAATCAGCGATCGGGAGTGGCCGGACGTTGAGCTTTGCCCAGTCTTCCTCCGGCTCCGCCGACGTACCCCTCGCATGATCGCAACGCGCGCCGTCGATCCAGGGAGCTTGCAGGAGCGCCCTATGGGTCTCATCTACCACAAGACTACCTGACTTCCTGCGAATATACTTGAATAGAGATTCAGATATGGCGATTCTGATTGAGTGTGTTAGAGTGAACCCTGACTGGAGTCTTCGTTGAACCAGAAGCGCCCAGATAAACAGCGTAACGGCCTTTGGGGTCTCTTCGGACTGGTGGCAGCGTTCTCCTTGGCCATGTCCCTTGGGCAGTTTATCGCCACCAAGCGCGCGGCCCCGGATACGAGCGTCCGCATAGCAGCGATGCTGGTATCATGGGGTCTCACGACTGACGGCTTGTCCGTTGGGGTGAGCGCGGAAGAGATCGACCAACATATCGCCTTGCTCCGTAGCCGAGATGGCGAGGAGCGTGTCCGGGCGGCTGATTGGCTGGCGTCGCGCGGCGTGCGGGACGCGGGTCCACAAATCGCGGCGGCGATGGCGGACGCGGGGACTTTGCGTCCCTGCCAACTCGCC
>JADFNO010000031.1 GCA_022563315.1 Planctomycetota bacterium
GCAGCACACCCGCGCCGATGACGCTTGAGCGATTGCGGCGGACGAACTTGCGCAACCGGTACGCCGACGACGGCGGCGAGGCGAGGACGGGTTCGTTGCCGAGATGCCGGTCGATGTCGGCGGCGAAGGCGTTGGCGGTCTCGTAGCGGCGGGCGCGCTCCTTTTCCAGCGCCTTCATGATGATCCAGTCCAGGTCGCCGCGCAGTTCACGCGACAATCGAGCGGGCTCGGTCTTGCGGTGCTTGGCGATGTATTGAATGGAGGACTCTTGGGAATCCGAAGAACCCTCACCCCCAGCCCCTCTCCCGGGAGGAGAGGGGAGTGCGCGGCTCATCTCGCTCAGTCGTGTCGACGGTTTGTCCGGCTCCTCCTCGCGGATGATGCGCTGAATCTCACCAAGCGCGGCGCTGCGCAGGCGCTTGGGATCAAACGGCGTCGTGCCGGTCAGTAGCTCGTACAGCAACACGCCCAATGAATAGATGTCGGAGCGCGTATCGATATCCAGCCCGCTCATCTCCGCCTGCTCGGGTGACATGTACTGGGGCGTGCCGATGAGCTGGCGGTACTCGGTGAACAGCGTCTTATCCGTCAGCTCGCGATTCGTCGCCTTGGCGATCCCAAAATCAATCACCTTCGGCACGGGCTTGCCATCGTGCAGCGTCACCATGACATTGGACGGCTTGATATCGCGGTGAATAATCCCCTTTTGGTGGGCGTGCTGCACAGCGTGACAAACATCGATGAATAGATCGAGTCGATCTTTGGTCGAAAGATTCTCAGTGTCGCAGTATTCGGTGATGGGGACGCCCTTGACCAGCTCCATCACGAAGTAGGGCCGGCCGGTCTCGGTCGCCCCGGCATCGAATACCCGGGCAATGTTCGGATGATCCATCATGGCCAGGGCCTGGCGCTCGGCTTCGAAGCGAGCGATGACCTGTTTCGTATCCATGCCGAGCTTGATGATCTTCAGGGCGACCCTGCGTTTGACGGGTTTTTGTTGCTCAGCCATGTAGACCGCCCCGAACCCGCCCTCGCCGATGAGTTGGAGGATCTTGTAGCGATCGATGATGGTGCCGGGCTTTTCGTTTGGGAAGCTTGGGATGGTTGCGGTGTTTTCATTTGTAGGGGCCGCAAGAAAGTCGCCGGCCTCTTCATGCGCTCGCAGCATCGCTTGAACTTCCTGGCGAAGCTCCACGTCGTCACCGCACGCGCCTTGGATATAGGCCTCGCGTTCGGGGCTGTTCAGTTCAAGTGCGCGGTCAAGGATCGCCGCCGCTCGATCAACTCGGCTGATCTGGTTGGCTTGTTGTTCCTTCGCGTTCATGCGAAGCATCCTCCCGCGTCATTTCTCGAAACAGCCACGCTCGCGCCCACGTCCACCGCCGTTTGACGGTGGCGGGGGAAACACCCAGAGCCTTGGCCGTATGTTCGACACTCAGCCCGCCAAAGAATCGAAGACGGACGACGTCAGCCAATTCGGGGCTCTGATCCATAAGGCGACGAAAGGTCGCATCGAGGCTCAAGATTTCTTCGGAATTCTCCTCGTTGGCCAAATCGACGACACTGAGCGGCAGACGACGGCGGTCACGCTTGGGGCCGCCGCGCTTCAGACGCACCCGAGCGCGGGCATGCTCGATGAGAATCCGCCGCATCGCCTCGGCGGCTGCGATAAAGAAATGACCCCGGCTGTCCCAGTTCAGCTCATCGTTGCCGACCAAACGAACATACGCTTCGTGCAGGAGGGCTGTCGCCTGGAGTGTGTGATCCGCTCGCTCGTCGTTCATGTGCTGTTGGGCGATCGCCCGCAGTTGCTCATAGACAAGCGGCAGGAGGTCGTGCACAGCCTGGGCCCGGCCGGCGCCGGCCGCCTGAAGAATCCGCGTCACCTCATGGGCGGCTTCTGTGGTCATCCTCGCGCTACCTTCTCCGCAACGACCGCTATGGTACCCCGATGGAATCGGGGCTGCGAACAACCGTCAAATCGCTACGATTGGGGCGATGACGGCCACGATGACACGCCAGGCGTTGGCCAAGCGGATCGCGGAGGTCGCGGTGCTGCGGGGGGAGTTCACGCTGCGCAGCGGGCGAAAGAGCGACTACTACATCGACAAGTATCTGTTTACGACGCAGCCGGACATCCTCGCTGAGCTGGGCAAGATGCTGGCGGAGCGCGTTCCCAGTGGAACAACTCGACTGGCCGGGGCGGAACTTGGGGGGATTCCGTTGGTCAGCGCCGCGTCGATGGCGAGCGGTCTGCCGTGCGTCTTCGTCCGCAATGCGAAGAAAGATTACGGGACGGCGAAGCAGCTTGAAGGGGAACTTCAAGTCGGCGATAAGGTTGTCATCGTTGAAGACGTCGCAACGACAGGCGGGCAGGCGATCGAAGCGGCCAAGGTAATCACGGATGCCGGGGCTGCGGTGGTCAAGATTATCGCGACCATCGATCGCCAAGAAGGCGCGCGGGAGAATATCGAAGGTGCGGGTTACGTTTTCGAGGCGCTGTTTACGGTTGGGGATTTGGGGATTGAACGGTGAGATGCAGCCTATTCGGCACGTGACGTTCGGCGCAGATGTGTCAGGTAGGCGAGCCCGAGTAGTCCTGCGATGAGCACGACGATCAGTTCGCCGGCTCGGTTGACCAGCTCGGCTGTGAGGCCGTGCTCAAGTTGATAGGCGACGGTGAGAAGCGGGGCAGCCAATCCGATCGCCCATTCGCGCAGTCCGAGCCCATTGGAAAAGAACGGCACGAGGGTGGCGATCATGCTGATGCAGGCGAAAGCCAGCGCCGCCTCGATCGAAATCGAGTAGTCGAGCAGCGCGAAGGCTGCGTAATACCGCGCCGCCCAGATAAAAACCTCAACATATCGGATCAATCCGGCCAAGGCCCAAATTCTGATCGTTCCAACCATTGTGCCCGATGCCAGAAAGGCAAACGGCAAGGCAAGCACAACCCAGAGCGTGAGCTGAAACTGCGCGGCGACGACAAGGCACAGGGCGAGGCAGCCGGCCACGGCAATGCTCAGCGCAATCGCTTGTCCGATCGTCTTGGCGGTATCGGCGGCGGGGATATGGTTGATCGTTTTGTGATAGGCGATGCGTCCGAAGAGGCCGGGGCGCAGCGGCAGGAAGTTCAGCAGCGTTGCGGCCCCGATCAAGGCTTGCATTTCGATGAGCCGAACCTTGCCGTAGCGCGACATCAGCACGCTGAACATGAGCGCGGTGAGCACGACGTTGCCGAGCACACAGGCGACCAGCAGGAAAAGGTGAGGCGCTGAGGGCTGTCGAATCGCGCTGAACGAACGAGCGAGAACATCGTGTTGCCGGGCGACAAAAATGATCGCGGCGACGAGCAGCACTGCACCGAGCAACAGTCCGAGTCGCCGGAACCAGGATCGTCCGCGCGATCCGGAAGTCGGTACCAGGGGGCGGCGGTTGTTTGGCGTTGATGAAGCGTGCGCAGCGGACATGCCCGGCTATTGGTTGGCACGGGCCGCGGCTGCGCGTTTCATTGCCAATTCCAGGAATTCGGCGGCGTACTTGACGTCCGGATCGTCGCTGCGCTTCCCGGCGTCGAGCATGGGATCGGCGGGGTCTTCGACGTGAAACAACAGGTAGGAGATCTGCACGTACTTGTCATCGCTCTTGCGGGCCATAGCCAGCATCGGCTGAATCACATTTATTCGAGGCACGACGCCGAGCAGCCACGCCTGTGAGATGGGGTCGAGCTTCGCGTAACCCTCGGCGAGGGCCTGGACAGACTCCCCCACGAGCTGTACCAGGTCCGCAGAGACCTGCGCGGGCGCCACCCCCACCGCCAGCTGGCTCAGCAGTGCCATCGTCACCAGATCGTCAGCAGTATCCGGGGCGATCGCCACGCCGATGGCGTACTCCAGCCAGCTCTGGGTAAGCCGCACGCCGTCGACTCGGATCGGGTGCTGAGTTTCGATCTCGCTGCCGAGCAGGCCGGGGCGGATCACACCCTGCTGGGGAACCCAGAAGTTCAACACGGCACGGAATTTCAACAACGCCCCTCGTAGCGGATGCGCCTTGTTCAGAACCTCATCAATGTGGCTGCGGCGAAGATCCACTGGAATGACAAGCGTCTGACGAGGCTCCAGCCTCAGACGCCGATCGATATCCACGACGATCGGCGTAAGCTGATTGAAGCGCAAGTCTCGGGGAATCTGAATCGTCGGGATCAGAATGACGCGCGGCCGGATCGGCCCACCGCTGTCGATGGCCAGCGGAAACGGCGCGTGGTTTGTAATCAGGAGATTGACGATGATCGGCTCGTAGGGGTCGAAGGTGTCCTTGGCGGGAACGATGCGCAGACTGACGGCGAGGGTCGGCTGATCGGGGAAGCGGTCGTAAACGAGGGGTACGGAATCGATGAGCGCCTTGAGTTGAGTCGCCAGCGGATCGAGTTCCGCCGGCTTGAGCCTCCGGCCGATCAGCTCCCCAAGCACGTCGCTGGCCCACACCCCGATCAGACTGCCGGGTTGCGCTCGCACCACGCGCAGCAAACCACGCGCACCGTCGCGGCGTTCTCCCTTCTTCAGGTAGGCCAAGGCCAGGCCCAGGGCTGCGGGCACGTCATCCTCAGCCACCGGTTCCAGAAGGACGATCGCCTGGTCCACCTCGCCTCGGCGCATCGCCAGCCAACCATCGAATCTGGCCTGCGCGGTCTCGCTCAGGCCCTCCTCGCCGAGGACTTCTTTCGCAGCGTCCAAGAACCCGACCACATCGTCCACGTTTCCCCCAAGCCAGAGGAACACCCACGCCGCCTGCTGCAAGCGGTCGGCCACTACCCTCGGATCGATGTTCTTGGCGGCGCGGAGCCGATCGAATTCGGCCGCATAGGCGCCGCGCACGCCGCGCATCGAAGATTCGACCTGATCACCACCGAGACGGTTGTGGATGGCGGCGCGGATCGTGGCCAGCGTGACCGCGACCGGCGCGCGCAGTCTGGCCAGCTCGAGTCGAGTCAGCTCAGGGTTCTGTTGCTTCATCGATCGTCGATACACAGCGTCGGCTTGATCCTGTCGGACACGAACCGTTTGAAGCGCGTCCTTGACCTTCCCGCGCCCCCACTGGGCAACGGCGCGATCAGCGAGCATGCCGTCCGGGGAATAGCTTTCGCCGGCTTCGTAGGTTCGCTCGGTCACGCGATAGATTCGATCCGCGGCGGCATAGGCGCCGTGATCCAACAGCAATTGCGCCAGCGTCGTTTTGGTAACAACGTCGGTGGGGTCAGCCAGCATCAGACTGGTCAGCAGCTCCGCCTCGGCGAATGCGTCCTGGACGTTCAACCGAAAGAAACCGGTCGCGGCCGCGGCGGCGGCGCGATTCGAGGGGTCGGCGGCGACGGCCTCCCCAAGCCACTTCGCGTACCCCTGGACATCGTCGTCCCGAGATAACAGCATGGCCAGGTCGAACGCCAGGCGTGACGTGACCGCCGGTCCAAGCTGGGCTGGGTTGGACGCCGATAGGAGTCGCTGGTAGGCGTCGATCCGCGCCTTGATGGTTTGGTGCTGGGCAAGCGAGGCACTGATTTGCCGCAGCTGAACCACGTCATCCGCCGGGTCGAGGCGGACGAGGTTCTCCAGAACGGTGCGGCGCAACTCGTCATCCTCGAGCCGATCCTGCAAGTCGATCAGCTCCAAGAGAGCACGCCACAGCTCGGCATCGTCCGGATCAAGGTCGGTCCCCAGCCGGACGAGGAAGACGGCGCCCTCCATTCCCTTGATGCTGACCGGACCGGTCTCCATGAGGCTCATGGCTGAGCGGAGGTACTGGGCCGCCAACCGCTGCCTGGGCGATACGTCGGCGCCCCAACAGGCGGACCGGCCTATAGCCAGCACCAACAGCAGTCCAATAATCGCGCGATGCCGAGACATTTAGCTCCTACTACCTACTGGAGAGCCGCCAATGCGGTTCGCCCCCGGAACCCGCCCGCCCAATGTGCCGTATTCCAACAAAACACCGCGGCCGGAAACCGGCGTTGCCAACGGCCGGGATCAGCCAATGTAGGTTCCGCAGACGGTGCGAGCAAACCCGGGCCGGGCCGATAGCTGGATCGACGCGGCGTCCGGCGGTCTTGAGCGGATCGTTGACACTCCCGGACAACACTGATAGGGTCGATGGATTGTCGAGTCCGCCGGGCCCCGCCGCCGCCCTGTCGCCCCAGGCTCCTCGACCCAATCAGTTATGAGCACACCTCAGTCCAAATCGGCCGCTTTTGTCGTTTTCATTCTGGGAGTCGTCGTATCGGCCGCCTTGGGCGACCCTCGGCCAATCGCCGGCCTGGTCGGGCAGAGCGCCCTCACGCCGCAGCAGCGTGACCAGATCCGGACCTATGGCGAGTTCTATTGCAACCAGCTTGCCACCGGGGACATACCGGCCGTCGAGCGGGCCAAGCGGCAACTGCTGGACCCGATGCGGGCCCCCATGGTGACCGGGGAGTTCCGCTTGGCGTACTCTAAGGTCTTGACGCCGGGCCTGGCGGGGGTCATTGACGGCGACAGTCCACATGCGGCGGTGAATGCGCTGCAGCTCCTCGGTTTTCTGGGTACGCCGACGGCCCTGAACGTCCTGAAGGATCACCTCGACTCGAAAGACGAGGACTGCTTCGAGATCAGGCTGTGGGCGGCCAGGGCATTCCGGATGGCCGCGGAAGCGGGCCGGCTCGACGCCGACGATCTGAATCCACTGCTTCGGCAATTCGGGGCAGCATGCCGATCGGAAACCGATCCTTCGGTTCTTCGACGCCAATTCGAGGCGATCGCCTCGGTTGACAGCTCAATTGCCCGCGACGTCCTGCTCAGCGCCGTCGGCAAGAAACTCGACGAGCTTCAGGGGCAAGCGGAACCGAGCCGGCTGATGGAAGCGATCTACCCGGCGCTGCTCCGTCTCCGCGATCAGTATTTGAACCCGAGACTCACAGCCGCGGATCAGAAGGTGTTCGGGAAGGACGTTGCCCACCTCTTGTGCAAGGTGTTCGAGGTTGGATGGGCGCACTGGGACAATATCCAGGCCAACGAGCTGACCCGAACGGAAATCGGCCGCAGCTATCGAGGCGCCATTCGCCTCGCCGAGAACTTCCTGAAGACGATCGATCGGACCGTGCGTACGGCGGAGCCGCCCCGGACGCAGCTTGGCGCCGCTTGGGAGAACGCAGACAAGTCTCGGTTCAAAGCCGAGCACCAAGCCTGGCGCGACGTCCTGACCGGTCCCCCGTACAACCGACGCTGAGAACACATCCCCCACCTCGCCCGGGAAATCGCCTCTGGAAGCACGGCGACGATGTCGCGCTCGTCGAACGGCGATACACTAACAGCACGATGAAGATCCTTGCGCCGTTTGTGCTCATTCTGGCTGCGCTGATGACGGTCGTATATCTGGACGATGCCCCACCGCGGGCCGATGTGGTTTTCGTCGATACCGCCGAGGTCTTCACCCTCGATCCGCAGCGCATGAGTTGGATGCAGGACTTCCGCATGGCCTACGCGCTCTATGAAGGGCTGGTGCGGTGGGACAACACTGATTTCAGTATCGAGCCGGCGGCGGCGACGTGGACCGTCAGTGCCGATCGGCTCGTCTATACGTTCATCATCCGCGACGATGCGAAGTGGTCCAATGGCGACCCGCTGACCGCACACGATTTCGTCTATGCCTGGCGGCGGGCGATCCTGCCGGATACGGCCGCGGATTACACCGCCATGTTCTTCGCCATCGCCGGCGCTGAGGCGTTCTTCAATTGGCGAGCACAGCAACTCGAGGCATTCGCCGAACAAAAGGCCGAGCTCGATCCCCAGGCCCGGGCCAAGGCCGCCGAAGCGCTGTGGCGCCGGACCGAGCAGCAATTCGAGCAGACGGTTGGTCTGGAAGCAATCGACGATCACACGTTGCGCGTTCAGCTGGTGCGACCGACGGTGTATTTCCTGGATCTGGTCGCGTTCGGCGTGTTCTATCCGGTACACCGCCCCGCGGTCGAAGGCTGGGCGCTGAATGATGCGATCACCGCCCAAATGCGACAGCACGGCTGGAAGCGCGTTGACGAGCCGGATTTCGCTGACCGCGAATTCGCCAACCTCAATGCTGATACCGGCCGGTTCGAGCAAAAGCACGGCTGGACGAAACCCGATCGGTTCGTCGGCAACGGACCGTATGTGCCGACCCACTGGCGATACAAGCGCGGCCTGCGCCTTGGGCGCAACCCTTATTACCACAGCCCGGATCGTGTAGCTAGCGACTCGATCGAGACGATTTCGATCGACGACATCAATACGGCCATCTTGGCGTTCGAATCGGGCCGGGTCGATTGGCTGAGCGATGTGAGCGCTGAGTACCAGGCGGACATGCTGGCCGAGCGGGCCGCGTACGACCTTCGTTACGCCGACCGGATCGAATCCATGTTGGCCAACGGCCGCACCGTGGACGAAGCGTTGGCCGCGTTGCCGCCGCCTGAGTCGGGCGAACGGCGCAACATTCATACCTTCCCCACATTCGGAACGGACTTCTACAGCTTCAACTGCCGAGCGATGCTTGCCGACGGACGACCCAATCCGTTCGCGGACGCTCGTGTTCGCCGTGCCTTCGTTATGAGCGTGGATAAGCAAATAATTGTGCAGCGCATCACCCGCCTCAACGAGCCGGTATCGACTACCTTCATTCCTCGCGGTTCGATCCCCGGCTATGTAAGTCCCGAGGGGCTACCGTACGATCCGGAGCGCGCACGAGAGGAGCTGAAAGCCGCCGGCTGGGTCGATCGCAACGGCGACGGGCTTATCGAGAACGCCCAAGGCGAACCGTTCCCCGTTATCGATCTGCTCTACAGCACCAACACGCCGCGATACAAAAACATTTCGCTCGCCCTGCGCGACATGTGGCGGCGCGGGCTCGGCGTGCGGGTCGAGCTGCGCGGAAAGGAGAGCAAGTTCTTCAAGGACGATTTGATACAGGGCAATTTCATGATCGGTCGAGGCCGGTGGTATGGCGACTACGGCGATCCCACTACGTTCCTCGACCTCTTCAAGACCGGCGACGGCAACAACGATCGCGGATATTCCAATCCCTATGTAGACGGGCTTCTGGCGCAGGCGGCTGACGAACCCGATCCGGCCAAGCGCATGCGCCTGCTCGAGGAGTGCGAGCGGTTCCTCTTCGACGAAGAAGTGCCCATGCTCATCCTTTGCCAGTTGGTGCAAGTGTATATGTACGAGCCGGGCAAACTAACGGGCCTGAGTCACCATCCTCGGCTCACGCAATATCTCTGGCAAGTGAAGGTCGTTGCGCCATGATCGGTTTGATCATTCGCCGGTTGATGCAGCTTCCGATCATCTTGTTTGCGATCTACACGATCACGTTCTGCTTGGCGTGGCTGATTCCGGGTAATCCGCTTCAGAACCCCGAGGGTCGTCAGCCGCCGCCGGAAGTCCAGCAAGCGATGCTCGAGCAGTACAAGCTCGATAGCCCCTGGCGCTTTTACTGGGACTATCTGGGCAAGGCGACGGGGATCAGTTGGGTTCTGGGCGCTCACGATCGGCCGTTTGATCTGGGGCCGAGCCTGACGCATCAGGATTGGACCGTCAACGAGATTCTGGCGGCGGGGCTGCCGGTTTCCATCACGCTGGGGTTACTGGCAATGCTGCTGGCCTGCGCGATCGGACTCACCGCGGGCGTGATCGGAGGCGTCAAACCCGGATCGGCGGCTGACTTCGCCACGCTATTGATCGCGCTGATCGGCATCAGCCTGCCGTCGTTCATCATCGGCACTGTGTTACTGTTGGTGTTCGGCGTGTGGCTGAAAGTCGTGCCCATCGGCGGGTGGGGCGGTGTGCGCTACACGATTCTGCCCGCGGTCACGCTCGCGCTTCCGTTCGCCGCCTACATCGCGCGCTTGACGCGCTTCGGCATGATCGACGAGATGTCCTCGGATTATGTGCGCACCGCGCGCGCCAAGGGCGTGCCCCAGCGGCAAGTCGTGTTGAAACACGCGATGAAGAATGCGTTTCTACCCGTGCTGAGTTATCTCGGACCCGCGGCGGCGATGGCCATGACCGGATCGTTCGTGGTCGAGAAAGTGTTCGCCGTACCCGGCATCGGCACGCACTTCGTCAACGCGGTGCTGAGTAAGGATCTCACGCTCATCATGGGCGTCGTGCTCGTGTATTCCACGATGCTGATTCTGTTCAACCTGGTGGTGGATGTGTTGTACCGCTGGGTCGATCCGCGCATCGAGATGGGGTAGGCGTCAGCCGCCATCGTCTTTCTTCTTGCCACCCAGCAGATCGCCCAAGCCCTTCTTGATCGCATCACCTATATCGTCCAGTTCGCTGGGAAGCTCGATTCCAGCTCCCTCGAGTTGTTTATCAATCTCGCCCTGAAGCTTACTGGCCAATTCCGATGCGCCCGCCTTCACGAGCGCATCGGTCAGCGCTTGGTCGTCAATCGTAATGCGCGGATCATCAATCGGTCCGCGCACGCCGATCGGAATAATGAGTTGGTCAATCTTGGTCGCGGTTCGTCCAGCCAGTGAGAGCATCGTATTTTTGAGCGTGACCATCAGCGGCAGGTCGACGAATCCACCCGCGCCACCAATCCAGGTGCCGTCGGTCACCACGTCCATCGTTCCACCACTGAACAGCGGGGAGCCGGCGAACACCAGTTGGCCGGCGATCGCGTCGGCAGGGAAGTTGTGTAACTCGAACTTCAATCGATTGGGCTTCTCGTCGGCCGCCCCGCGCAAGCGTATGTCCACCTCCACCGTGCGCTTACTCGATCGCACGAGCAGCCGAGGGCGCTCATCGAGCAGATGTGGATGTGTGGACAGGTTCTCTCCGCGAATATCGAACGTCTCGTCAGGCAGGTACGGCGTATCGACTTCCTTGGCGATCAGTTGCGTGATCGTCAGCGTCGGCGAACCGTCGATGAGGTGATCGGCCTTGACGCGTGCGTATCCCACATCGCGGATGCGCTGAGCCAACCACTCCTTGAGGGTCGAATCACCCTCGGCATCCCCGTCGTCAGGGCCCGACAGTCGTTGCATCCAACGGCGAATCTGCGCGAGGCGCTCCTTCCAAACCTTCGCCTGCTGAACGTAGTGCTCCAATTGCTCACCGGTCGGGACCTCAAGACCGAAGTCCTCATCAGGATCGGGAGGTGTCGGCGCTCGACCGACGATCCGCCCGGGAACCGCGCGTTGCTCGCCGTGCGATGCATCGATCATCACCACCCGATCAATAACGAGACGCTTTCTCAATAGATCAGCGCCACTCACATCCACCTCGACGCGATCAGCGCGCAACAGATCCGTTTCGAGCCGGTTTGGATCGGCCATCGCGAAGCCCGTTACGATCAATCGACCCTCACTGAGGTCAAACTCAGCGTCGTCGATATCCACGGTCGCACCGTTGACGCGCTCCAGGCCGTTTCGCAGCGCCGCGGTAACGATCGGACCACTGGCGAACTGCGCGACAATGATCAAAGCGATTACAACGAGCACCGCCAGAACAGCGCCGATCGGCCGGATCGGATTACCGATCTTCCGTTCCAGAAGATCCTGGTAGGTTTTCTTGCCGTGCCCTCGCCCCACGAACACAAACAGAAGAATCCGCGCCCACCATGCCCCGGCCAACTGTTTGAACCGTGGTGAACCCTCTTCAAGCTTGGCCATCCGCCTGCGAAAGGCATTGATCCCGCGGACCGCTCCGATCCCCAACCCCAAACCGACGAGCAGTCCAAGAACGATTCCACCGGTCGTCGCGTAATACTCCAAACCAAACAATGCCAACACCGGCGCGTTAACCATCGCCTTGAAGATGGGCTGCGTAGGCCCATCAAGTAGAACGCGCCCGATCATGAACGATACGGGCAGCAGCAACAATGCGATCGCCTTACCCAGAAGAATGCAGGTCATCGCCACGAAGAGATTCGCATTCAGAATGATGAGCAAGAGTGTGAGGAAGAGGACCAATCCTGCCCCGGTGCCGAAGCTCGGAACAAATCCCAACATCGAGCCGAGCACCGCCGCGAGCATGACTTGAACCGGCGTCGCCTTGCCTCGAAGTAGTTTGCCGATCTTTCGTGTGATCATCGCTTCTTCCTCCGCACGGGTCGTTGCACGAACAACGAGGCCTTATGGCGTCCACACTGACCAGTCGGCGTCACATGCCGTGCTGACGTAGTTGCTGTTCGATCGCAAGCGCCAGGCGCTGGCCGACGCCGGGGGCGAACCCTTCTTCGCGAAACACGACGCCTTTGTCGAGTCCGATGACGACGAACGTCGGGATCTCGTCAACCGCGTATGTCTTGACGGCCGAGCCGTCGCTGATCAACTGCGTGAAGGTGTAGCGTTCCACGTCAAAAAACGCGTCGGTCCCGTCCACGATCTCCATGCTGACGCCGAAGACGGCGACGGCCCGGTCGGCGAATTGCTCGTACACCTTCTGAACGTCGGATACGGCGAGCCGACTCGGTACATCATCGCTCGACCAGAACGCCAGTACCACGACCTGCCCAGCTTGGTCGGCCAGCGAATGTTTGGTCCCCTCGAGGTCGGTCAACGACCACGGGCGCGCGGCCAAGCCGGCTCGCCCCGACTCACAACCGTGTGATCCGGCGCAAAGAATAATTGCCATCGCCCCAACCACCGCTCCCCGCGTCAAGACGCCGTTCATCGTGTTCTCCTTTGCTTCGCCGGGGCGCATGGTATCTTACTTATTGACGTGAAGTTTCCCGCCATACCCGGCGGAATCACCCAAATCCTCAGCGATACGCAGGAGCTGATTGTACTTCGCGTTACGATCAGATCGGCACGGCGCCCCGGCCTTGATCTGCCCGCAATTCGTCGCCACCGCGATATCCGCGATCGAAGCGTCCTCGGTCTCGCCGGAGCGGTGACTCATGATGACTGCGTACCCGTTGGCCATGGCCAGATTCACCGTGGCGAACGTCTCGCTAAGCGTACCAATCTGATTCACCTTGATGAGGATCGCGTTAGCGCACCCTTCATCGAGCCCGCGTTGAAGGAACTTTGGGTTGGTCACGAAAATATCGTCGCCGACGATCTGGATTTTGTCGCCGAGCCGTTGCGTGAGCTTCGCCCAGCCGTCCCAGTCGTCCTCCGCCAGTCCGTCCTCGATCGATCGGATGGGGTAACGATCGCACCAGTCAGCCCAGATGTCGATCATTTCATCGGCGCTGACGATCCGATCCGGATTGGACTTGAAGAAGCAATACCCCTCCTTGCCGAGCTTCTTCGCCTCGTTGGCCAACTCGCTCGCAGCCGGGTCCAGCGCGATGTAGATCTGATCGCCGAACGAGTAACCAGCCTTGTCAACCGCCTGCTCGATGATGCGCAGGGCGTCTTCATTGTCCTTGAGGTTGGGCGCGAATCCGCCTTCATCGCCGACGGCAGTGGACAGACCCTCGTCTTGCAGAACGGATTTCAGCGCGTGATAGATTTCCACCCCGGCCCGCAAGGCCTCGCCAAAATCCTCGAAGTTCCACGGCTGAATCATGAACTCCTGGAAATCGACGGTGTTGTCCGCGTGCTTGCCGCCGTTGAGGATATTGAACATCGGCGCGGGAAGGATTTTCGCCGCGGTCCCGCCGAGGTATCGATACAGTTGTTGGTTGGTGGCGTCGGCGGCGGCGTGGGCCACGGCCAGCGACACGCCGAGCATCGCGTTCGCGCCGAGCTTCGATTTGTTTTCGGTGCCGTCGAGTTCCAGGAGCAGGCCGTCGATCATCTCCTGGTCGCGAGCGTCCAAACCCATCAAGCTCGGGCCGATGGATTGGTTGACGTTGGCGACCGCCTTGGTGACGCCCTTGCCCATATACCGATCCTTATCGCCGTCACGGAGTTCGACGGCTTCGTTCTCGCCGGTGCTTGCGCCGGAGGGGACAGCCGCGCGGCCGGTGGCGCCGCCGGACAAGGCGATCTCGCATTCCAACGTGGGGTTGCCGCGCGAATCGAGAATCTGCCGGGCGTGGACGACTTCGATGTCAAAGTCCATGGTGGAATCGGTCTCGGTAGGAGCAGGTGGTCGCGTGTGTTACCTTGGAGGTGGATCATACCAAAGCGCGGGAAGTATGACCCGGATGAAGGGCAAGCAAATGACAGACGAATCCGAACCAGGGCACAGTGAGTCCGAGCTTCTGAAGATGCTGCTTGACGTGCGCGACGTTCCGTGTCCGGTCTGCGGCTACAACCTGCGCGCGATCACCTCGACGAACTGTCCGGAATGCGGGGCGAAGCTCGACCTTCGCGTCGGCTCAACCGATCTCAAGCTCGGCCCATGGCTCGCCGCCTTGCTGGTGGTAGGACTTCCGCTGGGCTTCCTCGTTGGTGCGGCTATCATCGGCCTGGCTGTTGGTATCGTAGAGAATAATCTTGAGGATCTCACGATTGCTGGCGGGCTGCTCATTCCCGTCATCATCATGGCTGGCATCTTGGCGATGCTGATCCGGCGACGTCGCTCGATCTGGTGTTGGCCTCGCTGGCGGCAACTGCTGCTACCGCTCCTGTTGCTGATCACAAGCGTCGTAATCACCGTTGTGGTTCTTGCCGTGATCGGGATGATGCTCTAGCTTCCCGCAAGGGGGCGCGGGATACCGGGGCTTCTCTCCTTCCAACACCGCGACCACATCCTTCACCACCCAGCTCATGCTCAACATCGCCGCTTCGGTGCGGCTGGCCAGGTGCGGATACAGCCGGGCGTTGGAAAGTCCCAGCAGCGGATAGTCTGAGCCGAACGGCTCAGGGTCGTGAACGTCGAGCATGGCCAGGGCCTGAACATGCGCGCGGAGAAAATCCGCCAGCGCTGAACTGTCCACGACAAATCCCCGGCTGGTGTTGATGAACACGACGTTCGGCTTCATGCGGTGAATCAGTCCCTCGTTCACGAAGCGTCGGTTGCGCTCTCGGCCGTCGATGTGCAGACTCAGAACGTCGCTGTCAGCGAACAACTGCTCCACACTGACGGGTTGGGCGCCGAAGCGCTGCTCGTGTGGGATTTCGAGCAGGTCGTTGTAGATAACGTCGAAGCCGATCGCGCCGGCCACCTCCGCCAGACGCTTACCCACGCGGCCCAAGCCGAGGAGGCCCAACGTCAGCTCGCTCATCTGCCGTCGCCCGACGGTTTGGGCCCGCAGATATTTCCATTCGCTCGAATCGACCGGCGCAGTGAGCGTGACCCGAGGGCGCAGCGCATTGCTCAGAAGCGTGATCACATATTCCACAACGGCTTGGGTGTTGGCATCAGGCGTGTACACGACCTCGACACCGCGCGTACGGCAGGCCGACACGTCGATGTTGTCCACGCCCGCCCCGGCTCGGCCGACCACCTTGAGCTTGGAGGCGGCCTCGAGCAGGCGCTCGTCCACCTTCGTGTAGGTGCGAACAACGATACCCGCCGCCTCGGCCACGACCTCGGCAAATTTCGGGTCGGTATACGAACAGACCACCAACGTGCAGCGCTGCGCCAGCCAATCGGCGGCCTCAGGCGACAGGTGCTCGGTCTGGATGACAACGTCGGTGCTGCTCACATGGGTCTCCGCGGTGAATCGTCACGATCCGGACGCCTGTACCAGTATCGCCGCTGTGGGAGCGAAACGCGACCGGCCCAGGCAAGCCATTATTGACAGCGATGCGTCGATCAGTAGAGTCGTGGCCGAACTTCACCCCAAGCGATAGGAGATACGCGGAATGAATAAGGGCGATCTTATCGAGGCGGTTGCCTCCGATCTCGGGGAATCCAAAGCGTCCGCCGCCCGCGCGATCGAGGCTGTCATTAACTGCATCACGCGCGGTATCCAGCACGACGACGCGGTGACGATCATCGGCTTCGGCACGTTCTCCAAGAAGCAACGCGCCGCCCGCATGGGTCGCAACCCAATGACCGGCGAGCCGCTGCACATCAAAGCCTCCACGACGGTCGGCTTCAAACCCAGCCAAGTGCTCAAGGATTCGATGTAGCGTTTATTGAAGCCTGTGTTGGTAATGTTCGACGAGGTCACTCGTACTAGCCGCGGATGCACATCCGCGGGCGCCCGCACATATTCATGTGCGGCTAGGAAAGATACGGGTGGACTAAAGGCAGCCACCGAACACCAAGACCCTTTTTCTTCTCGGCGATCTCTGCGACTCCGCGGTGAGTCTTTCCGGCAGTCAACCGAAAGAAAGCGCGCAGGACATGATTTCGTGATGCTGCGCGCCGTCGGAGCGCAACGTGCTCTTCATCAACACAACCTGCTGAACACGGAACGGCTCGGCATCGAGTGGACTCTCCAACACAATGCCCTTCGTAGGCTTCTTGAACCTGCACAACGTCAGATGGGGGCGAAACCGATCGGCGGGGTTGCGCCGAGGCGAACGAGCTAGGCGCGTCACCAACCGACGCTGAATCTCCATCAATTCCGGGGGTCGATCCGTCTCGGCTGCAACCAGGCGCGCCCGACCGCGATGCCCCAGGGTTATCAACCGCTGCACCGTTAGATCGAACGCGCTGATCCCGGCCGTCGCTCGTTGCACCGATTCGATCGTCGCGTCAAGTTGCTTGCTCGGCACGTCGCCGATGAAGTGCAGCGTCATGTGCACCTGTTCGGCCGGAACGGTTCGATGTTCGGGCAGATCGTGCGATTGAAGTGAGCCTAAGAGTTGACGGCTGATATCCACCGGCGGATAGATCGCTACGAACAGGCGAAGATTGGCGCGCGGACGGGACATGGAAATAAGGCATCGAGTGTGGCGAAAAAAGACGGTGGGTCAAGCCCACCGGCGAAACGGGATGGCCCCTCCGTGCCTTCGTGCCTTCGTGCCTTCTTCTCACGCGTAACTGTGCAGGCCGACGATCACGAAGTTGATCGCGATCCAATTGAAGAGCATGACGCCGCACCCAGCCAGGGCGAGCAGCGCCGTCCACAGCCCTTTATCGCGAACCTTCATGCGAACGTGCACGAGCAACGCCAGCACGATGAACGTGTTGAGCGCGAAGACTTCCTTGGGATCCCAACCCCACGGCCGACCCCAGGAATGATCCGCCCAGATCGCCCCCATGACGAGCCCCGTCCACAGCATGATGAAGGCCAACTCCATCAGGACCATGGTGGCCCCGTCGAAGATTTGGCCGGCTGATGACTTGGACTCGCTGAGATACGACTCGCCGCTGGGCGTTGAGAGCATGATCGCCCCGGCCCCGCCGACGTTCACGTGATCGGCTTTACCCCCGCCGATTCGGTAGATGACGTAGAAAAACGCTGAGACCGCGGCCATCGCGATGAGAATGTAGCTGAAGATGATGACGTTGGTGTGAATGTAGAGCCAGACGTCGTGCAAGACCGGCATCTTGTTGGAGATACCCGGGTTGAGCCGTAGCGGCATGAAGTGAGCGCACATAAGGGCGACCATGGACGCCACCGCGCTTCCCAGGGCAAAGAGGCTCCGCATTGGCGATCGCCGAACGAATATTTCCAAGATGACGGCCAGACATCCGCCGAACCAGGCGGCGGTGGTCACGGCCTCGAACATGTTCGTATTGGGCCAGCGCCCCGAGACGTACCAACGCAGCAAGAGCGTGGCGGTATGCAGACCAAAGGCGAGCGCGAATACGCTGAGCCCGAGCCCGCGCGCCGTGCGCCAGCGGTAGACCACGGCCATGACGAGCAGGATGACCGCAAGCAGATAGATCATCCACACCCAGGTCATGTTATTCGCCCCGAAGTACCAGCTCTCCAGCGCCAGCATATCCATGCGCCCCATGGTCATTGCGACCCCGTGCAGGCCGACGACGGACATCGCCAGCGGTCCACCGATAACACCGCAAACGAGCGACCGCACCGTCAGCGAAACGGCGATCAGGGCGAGTCCGATGGCCAAGAGACTGCCTGAAACAAGCCAGGGCCACATCCTTGAATCCGCAAACGACCATGGCCAGCCGCTCCGGCTTCCCGATGGGTACAGTTGGCGATTGATCTGCGGCAGTAGTCCGGCGAGCTGCGCCACGGCTTCGTTGACGCCCGACGCGTCCTGACTTTGCCAGCTTTGCACGAGACTCGCCCACGCGAGGCGCACCTGGTTGCGCACCTGTTCGTCGCCGACGTCAATCGCCGCGCCGGGAAGGACGAACTGGTCGATGGCGATCCATGGATCATCGAGGCCCCCACCGGGCGGCGGAACGATCTGGAGATTGTCGCGCAGCCACCGCGGGTGCGTCACGGCCATGGCCGTACGAATCTGTTGGACGGATTTCGCGGTGCGCATAAGGTCGGCGGCTCGGGTATCGAGCAACTGTTGAATGCGCGGGTCCAGCAGCATCCTCGACGAAAGCAGGCCGGTCTTGGTGAACTCTTGCAGGCGGCGCTCCAGCACATCGCGGGCCGCGGACGCGCGCTCGCCGAGCTGGGCCCCGGCCAAGTCCTCCGCCACCGACCGGAACAGGACGCCGGCGATCTCCCTTCGCATCGGCTTGTTCTTGACGTAGATGACGTCGGCGTCTTCATAGGCGATCGGCCGAAGCATGAGGTCCAGGTACGCAAATCCGTCGGGGTGACCGGCGACCGGGTGCGGGCCCGAGACGAGCTTCATCAACGAGCTGGTGAAGGAGTCGAAACTCTTGAGCCGGCCTTGCTCGTACACGGCAACGCTTCCCAAAGGCGACAAATCCACCTGCTGGGCGAACTGCGAACGTTCGGGCGGCGTCGGACGGTTCGCGGCGGGGCGCACCCAGATGAACAACAACAACCCAATGAACAGGGATGCCGTCACCATGCAGACTGTCAACATACGTTGCGTCATGCCTGCTCCTTTAGCGTCGCCACCGGTTCCAACTCAGGCTCCGGTGCGCCGGTCGGCTGGGCGCGTTTGCTCGCTGCACGCTCGGCGCTGACCCGCGCGTACACCGCTTGCTGGCGGCGGCGCTTGATGACCGGCTTGATATAGAACGCATAGATCATACCGAGCACGGCCAGGCACGTGCCCGCCAGTTGAACGTTCACGCCGTGGCGATTGCCCACGCCGAGCACCGTGTAGTTCAGCCCACGGTAGTTTGACTGCGGGTCGGGTGGATCCCATTGCGATTGAAAGTAGGAGAAGCCGCCGAATTCTTGCGGACTGTTGACACTGACATGAAGTTGCTCGCCCCAGTCGTCTTGCGTTTGGAAGCGAATGAGGCTGATCCAGTTCAGTACGGAGACCGCCTGGCCGGTGAATCCGCCGACATGCGTATCCATGACGAAGTCTTCCAGGACAACGGGCGCGGGCAATTCGAGGCGGCGCCGGCCGAAGATCAGCTCCATGTGCTTGCCATCAGGCAGATGCACCACCGTCGGCTGAAATCCCATGCGAGGCAGGCTGTGACCGGCGTCTTGAAATGTGAACATATGGAACGGCAGCCACACCGCTTGCATTGCACCCTGGTAGTTCACTTCCGCTCGAATCATCGAGAACTGTTCGCGCGCATCCCGATTGCGCTGCGACTTGGGGATAATGGCGGGGCGCACTTCGATGCGGGGGCGGGGCGCGTATTCGGTCACCAACAAAGCGACGCCGGCCCCAAGGTCGATGGATGAGCCGATCTCGATCGGCTGAAGATGAATCTCTTGGCCCGCGAACGACGTCATCAACCGAAGCGTCGATTCTTCCGGCCCGCCGATCAGTGTCATCGGGGCGGGGCCGTGACCCGGGGCGTAATCCATAACAATCCGTTCATCCAGCGGCAACGTCTCCATATGCCCTGTCTGGGCATCGACATCGAGCGACATATCGCGCGTCCGTCTGGGGTCATCACACACCCAGCGCAGGAACGAACTATCAGGACCGTTGATTTCAACCGCCGCGACCGAGATGACGTCGCCCGGCGTTATCGTCAAGCCGTCTTGGATAAACCGGACACGATAACTGAACTCTGAACCCTCAATTGGAATGAACGGCGTGTCAGGATCGCCTGATACAAGCTGCGTCACCGGCTCGGTAATTTCAATGGACGCCTGCGGAACGCTGATCGTCAGCGCCGGCGCCTGCACCTCCATGATCGTGTCCAATTGCTCCTCGGCCATGATCCATTGGAACACAAGATTGCCATCCAGCGCGCTGTTGTGATTCGGATCGAGCGCGACTAATTCCGCGCGGGATGTACGGCCATCGGATGATCGAAGCACGACGACGGCTGTGGGATCAAGGATGCTGCCACCGGGCGAGCGGCGCTGATCCATAAACGCATATCGCAGATAGCTCGTGATGCGAAGGTCGATATTGTGATACGGATCGTCCGTGATCGGCTCAACGAGGATATCCAATGGATTGGGGCGCGGGCCGGCCATATCCGGGGGCAGCCACACGTGCGAGCGGTCCGCGAAGTAGTCGTTATAGCGGGGCAAGCCTTCGATCGGCCGCTGCACCCACTCGCTCGATCCCTGCTCGCGCAAGTAAAGCGCCCAACTGTCGACAACGTGGAAGTACTTCTGCGGCTGATAGTCAAGCGAAAGCGTAATGTCTTCGTTGACCAACGGCTTGCCGAGCACCTTCACGGCTCTTGCCATCGGTTGCTCAGGGTTGTCAGTGCGAACCATATCCTCGGTGTATTGCGGGTAGCCAGCCAAGAGTTGACGGACGAAGAAATCCTGTCCATCCTGGACGGTGACACTGATGGCATAGGCGCGCTTGCCCGCATCGTCGCCGGAGAGAATCTCCCAGCTGGGATCGATCTCGCTGATCTGGAAAGCATAGATGCGATCAGCTGTCTGCACAGTCGTGGAATTGCCCGGCACCGCGGGCAGACGAACCGGGGCAGCGCCGGGGACTTGGATCACAACGGTTCGCCGCAAGATCGGCGCCTGGCCTTCGACTTTCGTCCCGAAATACCACACGCTCCCGATCGCCAGAATAATGATGCCGGTATGGATCATCCAGACGCCGTAGTTGATCACCTTGAAGGGGATGCGCCGGAGCGTGGTCACGACAAGGGTCAGGCAGATGAGCGCGATCAGCGTCTTGAACGGCCACCAGTGGAACCACTCGAACTCGGTCATCTCGAATCCGCGGTACTGGCGGATATGTAGTTGAAGCCAACCGTCCGGGAAGTTGAAAATGTTCACGCTCACCGGCAGCCACAGTCCGGCCGATCCGATCGAGCTGTAAATGAACAAAAGGACCAACAGCACAATGCCGGTCCAAACGCTCGAAAACACATCGAACGGCACCCGAATCAAAGAGCGCGAATGAGGCTGGGAAGGCTTGATGGCAGATGTCTCAGGTTGACCCATTGTCCTAGAACATCGACGTACGGTCGCGGTCGAAGGTTGGATTGGGCAATAGTACGCACAGGGGTCGGCCAAGTCGGGCCTGCGCGCACAAACCGCCCAACTGGGGATTCGCGAGGGCCGGATCGACGAATTCGAGGACTTTGTCCGAGCTCGTCGAGTGTGGTGACGTAATAGCGCCCGGAAACTTCGAGGATATCGGCTGCTTCCATGCCAATTTCGTCAGATGGGCTAGGCTGTGTCTGATGAAAAGTGGGACGGGCATCTTGCCCGTCTGTAAGAGTGAAAACGACGGGCTGGAAGCCCGTCCCACTAAGATTGAAGGGCACTCTTTTAATCCATCATACGGAACCTCGTGGACCTACGAGCCGTCGAGTGTTTCCAGCAGGCCCTGACACCACGTTTGGAACCGGTCATGAAGTGCGCTGAGGCGCGGGGCATCGGTGCCGGCCTCATCAAGTTCGGCTTGCATCTCAGCAAGCTCCTCACAGAACATGTCGAACCGCTCATTCGCGCCGCCAAACTCACTTCGCATTTGTCCAACGGCTTGCGAGGCGACGTCCAGTTGTTCGCCCGCCTCGATACGAACGCGCACATCGCGAAGCCGACCCCGCTCGAACGGGTTGGTCGGCAGCACCAGTGACGCCGCCCCACCACCGCCACGACGAGTAAGCTCCTGTGATAGCGCTGCCATATCGGCACACATTGCGGCAAAATCGCTGCGCAGTTTCAACACAGCTGTCCTATCGAGACCGGCCGTCGATAGCTGCTTTTTACAGGCGGCGATCTGCGCATCAATCTCATCGAGCTGGGACGCATTGTCGCCCCCGTCTCCGGCGAGTGTCTCAAAGACACCATCAGCCGTTTCCAATTGTCTCTTCCACGGCTCACGACAGTGCTGCTCGAGCGCCGCCGCTTCCGCTGCTAGCTCTTGGAGGTCTGTGGAAAGCTGCTTTGGATCAGCGTTACCACGATTGGCCTTCCGCGCGAGCTTCGCAAGACCGATCTCAACAGCGTCGATCTGCGATGTCATCTCGCCAAGCGCGACTGTCATCTGAACCACCGCAAGGCGAGCCGGCTCGATCTGCTCGGCTGCGGCGATAAGTCCGCGGCGGGTGTCGATCGTGTCATCCGCAAATGGATTGGCCGGGAGCGTGATGACGCGATCATTCAGAAATCCGCACACAAACAGCTCCTGGCGCAGATTGGTCAACTCTTTGTGAAGTCGCACGAACCGTCTGCGGACGGGCTCGGGCCGCCGCGGCATCGGCAACTGACCATCGATCGCGCTGATCAGTCGCTCGGCCGCATCAAGCCGTTGCTTCAGCGCTTGGACGGGCTCAGTCGCCCCAAAGAGCGAGTCTCGCGCCTGACCAATCTGATCGGTCAACGCGGCTAGGAACCTCCGGTTCGCGGCGGTTGAAGGCGAGGGCGTGGGCGATTTCTCAGCGATCGAGGATGTTCGTAAGGCTTTCTCGATCGCCGTCGCAAGTCTTCGCCCCCGCGCTGAGTCGGAAATGCACACGCCCTCGGTATCAATCAGGAACATCGCCGGAATCGAACGGATGTTGTATTTCTTTGCCAGCCGCGTACTCCAGCCGCCGCCATCCATGACGTGATACCAATCCATCTTCTGGCGGGACACGAAGCTCTTGAACTTACGGCGATCGGAATCCAGCGAGATGCTGACGATCTCGAACCCTTGATCCTTGTACTTTTTGTATGCCCTCTTGACGTTCGGTAACTCGCCGATGCAAGGACCGCACCATGTAGCCCAGAAGTCAATGAGCACCACCTTGCCGCGGAGGTCTTTCAGCGCGAATTTCTCGCCGGTGACCGGATCGGTCGCGGTGAAGTTGGGGAACGCCTTGCCGACGTACTTGCCCGCCTGGGCGTTCGGCGTCACGCACAACGCAGCGCCCACAGTCAGGAACATATAAACCAGGGTCTTGTTCATCGCGTTCATCACGATCACCTCCCGAAGGGGCCGCACCAATCCTTCCTTGCCGACATTCTCTGACGAGATTCGCCCTCAGACAAGCAAGTATCGGCACGATTTGTTCAATTTTTCGATCATCGGACGTCACAGGACCCAAATCACCGATTCATCGTCCCGCACAGGGAGGCTTGAGTGTGGCTAGAGAACTGCTCCTTTGCGGGCGCGCATCGCATACTTGTGCAGCCACATCGGTATCTGACGTTTAGACAGGAAGTCGTCGATGATCTGCTCAACCCGTTGGGGATTTTCCAACTGAATATGGCCCAAGCCGTGGAGGGCGCTCATCAAGCACGAACTCGTGCGACATTTCGCGAGAACAGTCTTCAGGACGCCGAATCCCGGCTCAGCGAGATGTGCGTGCCTGTCGGGAAACATAACCGCGCCCCCGATGAGACTCACCTCCCATATCATGTAAACCGCGATGTCAACGGAGAGAGAATTCGTGTATTCGATATCGGGGTCGGTGCCGCGCTTGCCGCATACAAGATCGAAGAGATCCGTGTAGAGGGTGGCAACCAAATTCATGCAACGCACTCGCGTCTCGGTCGGCACCGCCTTAGAAAACAGAACACTGAAATAACTAGAGGCGACTCCGAAAAGAAACCACGTGGCTTCTGCAATCTGCTCGTCGGAGTATCGCTGTGCGATGAATCCTGGTGATCCAAATAGCGTTGCGATATAGTCCGCCAACACGATCGGATCAAGATCACAGAACTTCTCGATCCGCTTCTCTACTGCTTCGTAACCTGGTGAACCGTAACGGAAGGAGAAGTCCGCATTCCCTTGGGTAAAGCAATACTCAACCCAATCATCGAAGCTTGGCGCCGGATGTTTCTCCATCATTGATGATGATACCCCCGACTCTATTTCTTCGAGTAGTCGTACACTCCCCGGCCGGTCTTGTCGCCGAGCCGGCCGGCGGTGACGAGCTGCCGCAGCTTGGGGCAGGGGAAGTACTTCTGATCACCCAGTTCGCGGTACAGCACCATCATGATGTCGTGGCACACGTCCAGCCCGATGAAGTCCGCCAGGCGAAGCGGTCCCATCGGGAAGTTGCAGCCGAGCTTCATGATCTCATCAATGTGCTCGGGCTCAGCGACACCTTCCATCCACGCGTAGAACGCTTCGTTGATCATGGGCATCAGCACGCGATTGGATACAAACCCCGCGCGGTCGTTGGCGGGGACGGGGGTTTTGCCCATCTGCTTTGCGAGCGCGATCGTGCGCTGGGTGGTTTCGTCGCTTGTCGCCAGGCCTTTGATGACCTCGACCAGCTTCATCAGGGGGACGGGATTGAAGAAGTGCATGCCGATGACGCGCGGGGCGTTCGCGCCGACGGATGAGGCGATCTCGGTGATGGAGATGGACGATGTGTTTGTCGCAAGGACGACATCGTTGCCGAAGACGTCAACCATCTGTTTGAAGATTTTTTTCTTGAGATCAGCGTTCTCGGTCGCCGCCTCGACAACCCAATTAGCGCCCCCGGCTTTCCCCATCTCAGCGTGATAACTGATACGTGATGCCGCTTCGTCCGCCTCGGCTTGCGTCATGCGCTCCTTCTGCACATTGCGCGCGAGTGTCTTTTCGTGGTACGCCTTGGCCCGATCGAGTTGCGCTTGCACAACGTCGATCTGTAGCGCTTTGATGCCGTTGGTCGCCGCGGTCAGGGCAATCCCGCAGCCCATGGTTCCTGCACCGATCACGGCGATACTGTTGACTTCAGCCATCGATCATGCCTTTCCTGAGATTGCTCGGTAGGAACATGGTACGAGTACAATAACGATCTGTGGAAACCGGGGCAGGGCCCTCGGATTGGAAGATATACAAGCCATGGATGATCGTAGCATCGAGATGGAACGATTCACGTCAGCGATCGACTTGATCCGCAAGAAGTTCCCCGAGCTTCAAATCGAAATCCAAGACGAGGAACCGCATATCCACGCAGCTGCTTCCATTGATAAGCAGCCAGGAGTCGACTTCTATATCAGCATCAATCTCCAGAATCGTGATGAACTCCACCTATTGGCAGAGGCCCTCTGGTCCACGTGGTTTCCGATAGGTGAAGAGCGCGTATTCGAGAAATTCATCGATGCAGTGCTCGGCCTATTGTCAGGAGAATACCGGATCGTCGAGCACCGGATTTGGGGTTCATTGATCAAAGCCCAACTCCAGAAACCGTGTGGCCATGAATGGCAGACGATCTACACATCTCGGCCCGTGCCTTCGCTCGCGTTCTTACCGTTGGCGCGGTCGAGGCGGTACATTCAGAACCGTGCTGCGACCTGAATCGTTGAACAAATACACCAGCCCATCGTCCCTGCGCCGATCACGGCGATACTGTTGACTTCATTCATC